>JBFOLZ010000013.1:0-11787 GCA_040830445.1 Puniceicoccaceae bacterium | reverse complement strand
CCATCCGAACCTATTCGGCTTTTTTCAACAAGGTCTACATGCTGATGTTACCCTGGGTTTTTCCCATCTCCCAGATGGACATCTTTCCAAATCCTGTCGTCGGCATCCGCATCATGGCAGGCCTCTCCAGTATCCTCATCCTTGCCTTCGGGATAACCTGTGCCGTCTTCCCCAAGGAACGGTACCACAAGGTGGCTGTGCACCAGAAGGGCATCAAATTCTGGGACAGCTTCCTTTCGCTGGTCTCAGAGAAGCACTTCCTCATGCTGCACGGAGTCGGCCTGGGCCTTCTTTCCAGTATTCTACTCGTCGCTACATTTGGCCTCTATGTGAACATGTTCTACGTCTGGGAAGGCGATACCTTCAAGGGCTCCCAGTACTTTGCCATCATGCAGAACATCGTCCAGGTCCTCGGCTTCCTGATGCTCTACCTCATCGCCAGGTTCCTTGTCCGGTTCGAAAAGCAAAAGCTGATCCTCTTTGCCCTCGTTTTCGCACTGGTGGGAAGCCTTTCCCGCTGGCTTACCTATAACCAGGGCATACCGGAACTGATCTGGCTCGATCCCTTTTTCTTCGCACCGGCCTACACGGTCTTCTGGGCGGTCTGGCTCTCCATGCTGGGCGACTACTGTGACTATGACGAGTATCTCCATGGCACACGCCGGGAGGGCATATTCAGTGCCATCAGCGGCTGGATCATGAAAGCCGGCAGCTCGCTGGCCCTGGGCGGTTCCGGCATCCTGCTGGCATGGACCCACTTCGACAAGGAGCTGGGCGGAGCCCAGCCTGAGGGAACACTGACCAAAATGCGGCTGCTCCTTATTGGACTGCCCATCCTCTGCTTGCTGGTGGCCATGTTCCTGAACCACATTTATCCGCTTTCCAAGACCCGCATGAAGGAAATCCGTGCGGAGCTGGAAGAGCGCCGCGGCGAGATTTAATCCGGTTTGGGTTCCGCAGATGAGCAGTTAAATGTCCACCCGCTGGAAATACAGCAAGCGTGCTAGCGCACAACCCGTCCCGAGGCTGAACCGCCCATGAGGGCTTCAACCTCCTGCCGGGTGGAGAAGTTGAAGTCTCCCTTGATGGAGTGCTTGAGGCAGGAAGCCGCCACCGCGTAACGCAGGGCGGTCTGCGGTTCTGACAGCTCCGGCGTGGTCAGGGCGAAAATCAGTCCACCGGCGAAGGAATCCCCTCCCCCCACACGGTCGACGATATTCTTGATCTGGTAAGGGGCATATGTGCCCTCCTTGTCCAGCGGGGCGAAGTAGGCCGCATCACCGACGGCATCGTACAACATGGCACCCCAATTGTTGTGAGTGGCGGAAAGGCTTTCGCGCAGGGTTATGGCCACTTTGGAGACGTTTGGGAACTGCTTTACTACCTGGCGGGCGACATCCGGGTAGCGGGCTGTGTTGAGGGCGCCTGCCTCGACATCCGTATCGGCAGCATGAATACCAAGAACATCCGAACAGTCCTCCTCATTGGCGATGACCACATCGAGCATCGGCAGCAGCTGCCGCATGGTTGCCTCCGCCAATTCGCGGGGCGACTTGGAATGATCCCAATTCCACAGTTTCTTGCGGAAGTTCAGGTCGCAGGAAACGGTTACTCCCGCCGCCTTGGCTTTCTCTGCCGCCAGCAGGGTCGCACTGGCGGCATTTTTGGACAGCGCAGGCGTGATGCCCGAGAGGTGGAGCCACTGGGCGCCATCAAAAATCGTATCCCAGTCGTAGGCATCACCCGGTGTCAGGGCGATCGCAGACTCGGCCCGGTCGTAGATGACATTGCTCGGGCGCTGGTTGGCCCCGGTCTCAAGGAAGTAGAGCCCAAGCCGGCCGGCGTCGGCGCGGAGGACAAACTGCGTGTCGATACCCACCGCCCGGAGCGTATCCATGGTGGCCTCGGCAAGGGCGTGTTTCGGGAGTGCGGTCACATAGCGGGCAGCGCCCCCGAAGTTGCAGATGGAAGCGGCCACGCTGGCTTCCGCGCCGGCGTAGGTCACCTCCAGCTCACGCGTCTGGCGCAGGCGCAGGTTTCCCGGTGAGGCCAGGCGGCACATGATTTCACCAAATGTTACGACGTGTTTCATCTTTTAATCCGTTGAATGTTCCAGAATCCGGCGCACCTCCGTTGCGCGGGCGGTGATGCCTGCCCAGTCACCTGCATCGACGAGCTCTTTCTTGACGATCCAGGATCCTCCGACGGCGGCGATGATATCCTCGTTGAGGTAGTCCATCATGTTCCCGGCGTTGATACCGCCCAGAGGGAAGTACCGTATCCCGAGGTGCTTGTAGGGAGCGGCCATGCTCTTCAGGTAGGCCAGTCCACCGGAACTCTCGGCAGGAAAGAACTTAACCAGACGACAACCCGATTCAATCGCGGCCTCAAGATCGGTCGGGGTAACGATCCCCGGGGCAAAGGGCAGGCCGGCTACTTGTGCAGCCTGGATAACCCGCGGATTCAGGCCCGGGGACACACCGAAGTCCGCGCCCGCCTCCTTCACGGCGATTGCCTGGTCCGGCCGGAGGATGGTCCCCACCCCGGCCAGCATGCCGGGAACGTTTTCATGCACGTGGCGAATCGCCTCGATCCCAGCCTCGGTGCGCAAAGTCAGTTCAATCGCATCGATGCCGCCGGCCAGCAGCGCCTCCGCAACCGGTACGGCATCTTCTGCCCGGTCGACGGAGAATCCGGCAACCACCCGGGATTGCTGCAGCCGCTGCAACAGGTCTTCAGGGAAGGCCTTCATCCATCAATCTCCGATAAGGATGGAGACCCGCTTGACGGTGAGGTACTCCTCGAGGCTGTAGCGGGAGCAGTCCTTGCCCACTCCGCTTTGCTTCAAGCCGCCGTGGGGGAGCTGAACCGAGTAATGTGGCTCATTGACACAGACGCTGCCAGCCTGGATACCGTTGGCCGCCTTGAGGGCATTGGTCAGGCCTGTCGTGAAGACATAGGCGGCGAGGCCATACTCGGTATCGTTAGCCAGGGCAATCTCGTCGTCCGCATCAGTGTACTTGATAATCGGCAATACCGGGCCGAAGATCTCGTCCCGTGCCACCTGCATGTCGGTGGTCACGTCGCTAAGCACAGTCGGCTCCATGAAGTAACCGGGGCCATCGACGGCCGAGCCGCCACAAACGACGGTCGCCCCTCCGGCCTTGGCCGACTCAACCAGTCCGAGAACAAAGCTCCGCGCCTTCGTGGAGGCTAGCGGTCCAATTTCGGTCCTGGTCGCCTCCTCTTTGGCGTATTCGACAAATTCATCATAGACCGACTCGTGAACAAAGCAGCGGTTCGGTGAAACGCAAACCTGACCGCAATTGGCAAACTTCAGGCCGACCACCTTCTCGGCGGCGTCCTTGATATCGGCATCCGGGTAAACCACTACCGGTGCATTGCCTCCCAATTCGACGGAGAAGTGTTTCACTGTCGTGCAGGACGACTTCATGACCTCCAAGCCGCCACGGGTGGAACCAATCATCGTTACCAGGGAGGGAACCCCGCTTTTCAAGAGGTCTTCCGTCACAGCATGGTCCGTACTGGTGATCATGTTGACGACGCCATCCGGGATTCCCGCCTCTTTTGCCAGATAGGCCACCTCAAGGGAGGCCAGCGGGGTCACGCTGGATGGTTTGATAATCGCACTGCAGCCGGAGGCGAGGACAGGACCGAGCTTGTAGCCGACATTGAGCAAGGGGAAGTTCCATGCCAGCATACCAACCACCACGCCCAGCGGCTGTCGCTGGATGTAGTGCAGGAAGCGGCCATCCGGGTCATGAAGGACCGGCTGGTCCAGCCGTTCGGCCTCCTCGACAAAGTAACGCAGGCAGGTGGTCAGCATGCCGAAGTCGTACTCGGCGTTGTCCAGTGGCTTGCCCGTCTCCTCGATCAGGATGGCCACAATACGGTCCTTTTCCCGTTCAAGGACATCGGCGTACTTGAGGATGATTGTCCGGCGTTCAGCTGGTGTCATCTTCGACCAGGTGGCGAAGCCCTGTTGAGCCGCTTCGAGGGAAGCACTGATGCCAGCCTCGTCTATCTCCGGTACCAGCCCGATCACTTCAGCCGTGGCAGGATTGACGACTTCAAAGGTACCCGGGGCCTCTTGCAGGGCGCCATTGATAACCATGGGATAGGTTTTCATAAGTTCAGGTAGTTTCCGTTTTATTAATGCAAAATGACTCCAAAGCCTCGGTATCGGGTTCGACGCCGAGCCCGGGTGATGTTGGCACCACCGCTTGTCCGTTGCTGATTTCCAATGCGGTCTTGTACATCTCGTCGCGCATCGGGTTGGGTGTCCGGTCGGTCTCCAGCAGCGGCTCGGCAGCCTCCCGGCGGCCAGGCTCCATGTAGGAGGTGGCCGCAAAGTGCAGGGCCGCGGCCAGATTGAGCTGGGTCCCCCAGGCATGGGGAATGACATTAACGCCCTTGGACGAGGCAATGGCCCGGATTTTCAGGGCCTCGGTAGGCCCGCCGCAGTAGGCCAGGTCCGGCTGGATGATGGATACTCCACCGGCCCCCAGTAATAGCTCAAAGCCCCAGCGCGTCTGCTCACACTCACCGGTGGCTATGGGTACATCAATCTTGTCCGCCAGTTGCCGGAAAAGCTCCGGGTGCTGCGGGGAGAGCGGCTCCTCAAACCAGGCGAAGCCATGCTCGTCGAGGACGCGCCCCACTTCAATGGCTTCCGGCAAATCAAAGGCGTGATTGGAGTCGGCCATCAGGCGGTTATCCGGAAACGCTTCCCGTAGCCGGCGGATGAGTTCCTTGTCGAAAGAAAGGTTCTTGCCGACCTTGATTTTCAACGCCCCGTAGCCCTGCTCAACATAGCCGGCAGCTTCCTTGAGGATATTATCGAGCAACTGGTCTTTCGGTATCTCCTGATAATACATGCCCGTGGCATAACAGGGGACCTTATCCCTCAGGCGGCCTCCCATGAGCTCGGAAGCGGAGATACCGAGCAGTTTTCCTTTCAGGTCGAACAAGGCCATATCGAGGCCGGACATCGCGCCCATCATGATGCCCTTGCGGGCGAAATCCAGGGAGGCCCGCCAACAGTGCTGCCAGGCAGCCTCGTTTTGAAGGGCACTCCACCCAATCAGCAAGGGTGCATAAAACGAGTCAACGGCGGCCTGTGTGACCCCGGCCGGCCCATAGCACTCTCCCCAACCGGATACACCGGTGTCTGCCACGACTTCCACCAACAGGGCATTCCGCCGTGAATAATACCACTGGGAAAATCCAAACGGCTCATCCAGCTGATGCTCCAGTAGATATGTACGGATGGCTTTGATGTTCATGACCGACCTTGCTTTTTACTACCCATTTCTACCATGAAACCAAGACGACTCTATCCAAGTAACCCAAAATGCGACAGGCAAAAATAAGCTTATAGGCTACCGGAAAGAGAATGGGCTTCATTGGGGTTAAAGAAGGATGTTGCTGTGACAACGAATAAAATAGCCGATTTCACGCATGTCTGCCAAAGCCAACGACGGTAATTTGTTACTCAAGCGGTATTATAGTCCTGTCAGGTATTCCTCGATGTAAGGAATACGTTTCCCCGCGGTTGACTCATGGTGATTGGATTAGGCTATGCATAGATCGCTGCCGGCTTTAGCCGGGTGGTCCAGAAATTTCCCTGCAATCCGAAACCGGGCTTTTTCATTGCCGGGCAATCTGCCCTGCAGCTATGCTGGCAAGAACCTTGTACCATGACTCCACCCTCTATTCATGAAGGCAAATTCCCGATCCGCTTCTGGTTGGGACTGATCCTGGTGGGGATGGCCTGGGTCCTCAACTGGGGACTGGAAGGTCTGCGCACGCACTGGCTGTTCTTTCCGCAATGGCTCGGTTACTGCCTGGTGGTTGACGGGTGGGTCTACCAGCGCCGGGGCACCTCGCTGATTCATCGGGGCATAATCCGCTATGCCGGACTTTTCCTGCTTTCGATTCCTGTTTGGTGGCTGTTCGAGGCGCTGAATCTGGTCACCCGCAACTGGAGTTACCTTGGACGGGAGTCGTTCACCGATCTGGAGTACTTTCTCCTTTCCTCCTTATCCTTTTCAACGGTCATTCCAGCCGTGTTCGGAACGGCTGAACTCCTCCTCACGGTTGACTGGATAAGGAACCTCAAGGGCCGGTGGAACCGCCAACTGGGGCGCAACTTATTGATCGCGCTATGTGCCGGCGGCGGCGTCATGCTGGTCCTGATGCTGGTCTTTCCGCTGGTATTCTTCCCCTTCATGTGGTTGTCGGTCTTTTTTATCGTTGACCCGCTCAACGCACTCCGTGACCGGCCCTCCCTTCTCCGGCAGATAGCCAGTGGCCACTTGTCAAATGCCGCGGCCTACGGACTCGGCGCGCTGGTGTGCGGATTCTTTTGGGAGATGTGGAACATCTACGCCTACCCGAAGTGGATTTATTCCATTCCCTACCTGGAAGTGCTCCATGTTTTTGAAATGCCACTCGCTGGATATGGCGGCTATATCCCCTTTGGCTGGGAGCTTTTCTCCGTTGGGGTAGTGGCTGGAGTCATTAAAGGCAGGCAGAGTCAATAAGCAGGCAATTGCTGCCTTATAATCAGCCCACAACTGTTGACGCGACGGCTTTTGAATGTCTAAATACAGGACCAGCCTGTTGAGTCGGGCCGGATAACCCCTACCCCATTCTTTCCATGAAAAATGCTTCACTGGTCCCGGATTCGTCGTCTTCAAATGAAACGAACGCAACCCAACCCGATGGCTTGAAAAAGATAGCTGTCCTCGGCCTGGGTAAGGTCGGCCGACTGGCTGGTGAGTTGCTCCATGGGACCGGCTTTGAGGTGACGGGATTTGATAACCGGGAATTCGAGGGACTGCCCTTTACCACTGATACGACCGATGTGGCCGACAAAGCCAGCCTCAAGAAAGCGTTGGCGAACCGGGACGCGGTCCTTTCCTGCCTGCCCTACTTTTTAAACCGGGGCGTGGCCGAGGTGGCGCATGAGCTCGGCCTGCATTATTTCGATTTGACAGAAGATGTCCCGACGACCCAGGCCATCCGGGAATTGG
Source organism: Puniceicoccaceae bacterium (assembly GCA_040830445.1). GTDB lineage: Bacteria > Verrucomicrobiota > Verrucomicrobiia > Opitutales > Oceanipulchritudinaceae > Oceanipulchritudo. The sequence continues at coordinate 4,729 of JBFOLZ010000013.1, read as the reverse complement.
CGAAAACCTCCAAGGGACTGATGGCACCGCAATGCGGCCTGGCCCCGGGATTCATTGGCATTGTCGGGGCGCACCTGATCAGCCAGTTTAGCAGCTGCCGCTCCTGCAAGATGCGCGTGGGCGCGCTTCCGCAGCATCCGGCCGGCCTCATGGGCTACTCCTTCAACTGGTCGCCGGAGGGGGTGGTCAATGAATACCTCAACGACTGCCAGGTCCTCGAAGGCGGCGAAGTCAAATGGGTTTCGCCAATGGAATGGATTGAGAAAATTGTCATTGGCGGCATTGAGCTGGAGGCCTTCACGACCTCTGGCGGACTGGGAACCATGTGCGAAACCTATCAAGGACGTGTACCCGACATGGACTACAAGACCATGCGCTATCCGGGGCATGTTACGTTGATGAATTTCTTTTTCCATGAATTGCTCATGCATGAACGGCGGGAAGAGGCCGGGGAAATTCTCGTCCATGCAAAGCCGCCGGTTGACGATGACATCGTCTACATCCACGCGGCCGCGGAAGGGGAAGTGGAAGGCCGCCTGCAGCGCCTGGAGTTCGTTCGTGCCCTCAAGCCCCTCGACATCATGGGTAAGCAACGGAGAGCGATTGCCTGGACGACAGCCTCCTCAGTGGCCGCGGTCATTGAGATGGTGCGCGACGGCTCACTGCCCCAAAGTGGCTTCCTGAAACAGGAAGACGTACCCCTGGAGGCCTTTTTAAAGACCAAAAACGGATCCCGCTACGGCGAGGCCCCTTAAGTTAACCTACTCTGGAGGAATATCGACATGATGAATCCCGCATCTGTATTGGCGGAGTTGAATTTAAGTGAAAGCGAACGGACCGGCGGCACCCTGCGGGTTTGTTCTCCGATTGACGGCGCAGAAATCGCCTCTGTCCACGAATTGAAGGCCGAAGACGTGCCGGCTGTCATTGCCCGCTCGCAGACGGCCTACAAGGAATGGCGCCAAGTCCCGGCCCCGCGCAGGGGAGAGTTGATTCGTCTGCTGGGTGAGGAACTACGGGCGGCCAAGGATGCCTTGGGCGCACTGGTCACGCTGGAGGCAGGGAAGATAGTCTCGGAAGGCCTCGGTGAAGTACAGGAAATGGTCGATATTTGCGATTTCGCGGTCGGCCTGTCACGTCAGTTGTATGGCCTGACCATTGCCTCGGAACGTCCGGGACATACGATGCGGGAAACTTGGCACCCGGTGGGCCCGGTCGGCATCATCACGGCTTTCAACTTCCCCGTGGCGGTCTGGGCATGGAACGCTGCCCTCGCCATTGTCACAGGCAATCCGGTGATCTGGAAACCATCGGAAAAGACCCCGTTGACCGCGCTGGCCTGCCAGAAAATCTTTGACCGGGCGGTCTCCCGCTTTGGCCCAGACGCACCAGACGGACTGGCACAAGTCGTCATTGGTGGACCGGAAGTGGGCAACGTCCTCGTGGAAAGTCAGGATGTCCCGGTGCTTTCCGCAACTGGCTCCACCCGAATGGGCAACATCGTTGGCCCCAAGGTATTGACCCGCTGGGGCAAGCCGATCCTCGAATTGGGCGGCAACAATGCCATGATCGTCGCGCCGTCCGCAGACTTGGAAATGGCCGTCCGGGCAATTGTCTTCTCCGCTGTCGGGACTGCCGGGCAACGCTGCACCTCCCTGCGCCGTCTCATTGTCCACCACTCCATCCGCTATGAGCTGATGGAGAAACTGAAAGCCGCCTACGCCTCCCTGCCGATCGGGGATCCGCGCGAGGAAGGCACGTTAATCGGCCCCTTGATCGATCCGCAATCGCTGGCCAACATGCAGAAAGCCTTGAAGCAGGCCCAAGATGAAGGCGGAGCTGTCTTTGGAGGCGAGCCGGTCACGGAAGGCACGCCGGGCGGCGTCTATGCCAAGCCGGCCCTTGTTGTCATGCCGGGACAAACCGAGACTGTGCGGACCGAGACCTTCGCGCCAATCCTCTATGTCATGACCTACGAGACCCTGGAGGAAGCCATCGAAATTCAGAATGCGGTTCCCCAGGGGCTCAGTTCCTGCATCTTTACCCTCAACGTGCGGGAAGCGGAAACCTTCCTCTCGGCTGTTGGTTCCGATTGCGGGATTGCCAATGTCAACATCGGGCCTTCGGGAGCAGAGATTGGCGGTGCCTTTGGCGGGGAAAAAGCCACCGGCGGTGGCCGCGAAAGTGGCTCGGATGCCTGGAAGGGCTACATGCGCCGGCAGACCTCAACCGTCAATTACTCCGACGCCCTGCCATTGGCCCAGGGAGTTCAGTTTGAGATTTGAAGAATGGATAAGACCGCCTTCATGCATCCGGATGACATCCGGACTCTGTTCTCCTCCGCCATGTCGGACATGTACCGGAAGGAGGTTCCGCAGTACGGGACCCTCATGGAGCTGGTCCGCGAGGTCAATGCGGAGACATTGGCGGCCAACCCGGCCCTAAAGGAGCGTCTGGCAGCCTCAGGCGAGATCGGCCGGCTCGATGTGGAACGACATGGGGCCATCCGGCTGGGCACGCCCGCCGAACTGGCCCTTATCCGGCGCATGTTCGCGGTCATGGGCATGTATCCAGTCGGTTACTACGATTTGTCGGTGGCCGGCATTCCCGTGCACTCCACCGCCTTCCGGCCCCTCACCGAGTCCTCCCTGCAGTACAATCCCTTCCGTGTATTCACTTCCCTGCTACGGCTTGAATTAATAGAGGACGCTGGACTTGCGGAAACGGCGGCTAACATCCTTTCCCGCCGGCAAATCGTTACCGGCAAGGCCATGGAGCTCATCGAACAGGCTGAGTCCAATGGCGGGCTCTCTGCGGAAGACGCCGGGCCCTTCGTCACGGAGGCTCTGGAGACCTTTCGCTGGCACAGTGAAGCAACCGTCGACAAGGAAACCTATGCCCGCCTGCACGATGCCCACCGGCTCATCGCAGATGTGGTCAGTTTCAAGGGCCCCCATATTAACCATCTGACTCCGCGCACCCTCGACATTGACGCCGTCCAGCAGCGCATGCCGCAGCGCAACATCACGCCCAAGGCGGTTGTCGAAGGACCACCGCGACGGTCCGCGCCCATCCTTCTGCGTCAGACTTCCTTTAAGGCACTGGAAGAGGGCGTGCTTTTTATTGAGGAGGACCAAGCGGGTCAGGCGGGTTCCCACACCGCCCGCTTTGGTGAAATCGAGCAGCGGGGCGTGGCCCTGACGCCTAAAGGCCGCGCACGCTACGATGACTTGCTGGCCCGGACCCGGGCCGCCGTCCAGATTGGGCCACAAGGCGAGAATGCTGCTGACTACATGGCAGAGCTGGAGAAACAGTTCGCCCCCTTTCCGGATAGCTTCGACGAGCTTCGCCAGCAGGGCCTGGCCTACTTCCGCTATCGTGCCGTTCCATGTAAAGTGCCGGCGGGCAAATCGGAAAATCCCGACACCTTAATTGAGTCCGGTGCCCTCATCGCCGATCCACAGACCTATGAGGATTTCCTGCCAGTCTCGGCGGCGGGAATCTTCCAGTCCAACCTCGGATCCGACGAGCAGAGCAATTACGACACCACCGCCAATCAGGAGGCCTTTGAGGCGGCTCTGGGAGCACCGGTCCTTGATCCGATGCAGCTCTATGCCAAAACTGAGGCTGATTCCCTCTCAGCCGCCCTGCGGGGGTTGGCCTGAAGAATTATCCATCAGGACTGCTGGAAAAATTTACGTTATTCATCCCTGTTTTTAGCGCTTCTTATATCCTCCCCGCACAGGGTAAATTGGATTGCCCGTGTAGGACGTAACGTTTATATATTTTCACTGGGTGACTGTTCTTGAACTCCCTGTCAGGGACGTCTTGAAGAAAGATAAAATTGGAGGGTGGACGAATGAAAAGAGCAAAGGGCACGGGGAGTGTCCCGTGTTATCAAATTGTATCCAGTTGCTATGGAAAATACATGGCACTGCTTTTAAGCCTGCTTTTGGGTGTGTTTTCAGTCTCAGGCAGTGACGGGGAAGCGTTGGAAGAGCTTCCACAGCTGGTTATCAAGGGACAGTTGGCCAAAAATAATCTCATCCCGGTGGTCCCGACCAAGGTGAAGGCACCATCGGTACCGAATAGATTTATTGGGACAAGGATTCACATGTACTTCTGGATAGAAAAGGATGGCCGTGTGAGTCACATCCGCAGTGATGCCAGCAGTCTTGATGTGGATGAATCCTGCGTGAGTGCTGCCATGCGGGAGGCTCTCAACTATTGGCAGTTTGAACCAGCGCGCCGTCTGGACACTGGGGAGGCTGTTAAGATTAAGGTAGCTCTTCCGGTCGAAATTGTTGAACCAGGGAATGGAAACAGCAATAAATATGCTGCCATAAGTCTTAAGGATATGCCTCTGTTGGCTGTTCTTGATTGAGAGCATATACAGATTCCAAAACCTTACAGGAAAAAGCGCCCGCCCAGGGCGCTTCAAGGTCCTTATAAAACCTCTGCTTGCTCAATACGAATGCCAGAACTGCTTCAGCCAGGTGTGCTGGCGGAGTTTCTCCATGGTTTCGTCTGACAGAGGCGGCAGATCCCCGACGGGAACATTCAGTTCGACCTGGCGGGGATTGCGCATGCCGGCAATGACCGTGCTGACGGCCGGGTGCTGCAGGGCAAAGCGCAGGGCCAGCTCGGCAAGGTTCGTCTCGGGGAAGTCCTCCTTGATTTTCGTGACCCGCCGGACGACGCGGCTCATACGGTCGCCGGCAAAGTAATT
>JBFOLZ010000012.1:0-26419 GCA_040830445.1 Puniceicoccaceae bacterium | reverse complement strand
GCGCCGGATTTCCAGTGGCTGGTGAGAACGACGAAGGTCCGGCCATCGACATCAAGGCCAACCACCTGCAGGTCCCGGGCCTCATGAAGGTCCCGCTGGCGGACAAACTTTATCGGGAAGCGGCTGAAAACGACGTTGTTGTGCGGAGTATGATCCTCCATCCGGTAACTGTCCGGCTTGGTGATATGGTAGCCCGTCAGGCCATGGTCCTCCAGATGCTTCAGGAGCAGCAATTCGACCGGAAGGGTCATAACGGAAGGATCTTCCCCCAACACGGTTAAAAGCGAACGGCCCTCAGTCATGGCCAGGAATTCACTCGCGCTGGGTGTGCCGAGGGGGGTCAGGTCGAGTTCGAATTCCTGGAAGAGAATAACCTCCGGTCCCTGGCCATCATTGACCGCCTCCAGGGTGCGGCGGATGTTGGCCATCTTGTTGAGCAGCTCCTCCGGCCCGTAGTGCCCTTCCGGCGGTTGCCGGTAATCCTCGAAACGCGAGACTCCGTCGATATCAAAGAGGTTTTCCACGTTGTAGACCAGGACCGCGAATTCACGGCCGAAGAGGTTCCCACACAGTATCAGGCAGGCGATAAGGATTGGAACAAACCGATTCATACCTTTTTTCCTTATCCTTTCAGGAAAATTCAGCAACACTTTAGGACCGATTCGTGAGTGCCTTACAGAAAGCCATTGAAACTTGCATCACCGAAATCACCGGGACTGCTTTTGTAGTTGCCGACCGAAACGGTATCGGGGGCGGGTGCATCAACGAGACTTATCGCCTGAGGGGAAACGACGGCCGGTCCTTTTTCATCAAGCAGAATGCCCAGCGCCTGCTCCCGGCCTTCGAGGCGGAGGGCCACGCGCTGGATGCGATGTTGAAGACAAAAACCATCCGCGTGCCGGCTCCGGTCGGGACCTGCCATGCGGACGGACAGGCCGCCCTGGTCCTTGAATACCTGGCCATGGGCAATGGCCGCAGCGGTAACTGGGAAACAATGGGTCGCCAGTTGGCCCGCATGCACCGTCACATCGCCGAGAACCATGGCTGGCCCCACGACAACTGGATTGGTTCCAGCCCGCAAATCAATACCCCCGGACCGGACGGGATCCGCTTCCTTGCTGAATGCCGCCTCGGGCCGCAGGTGGAATGGGCCCGGAAACGGGGGTTGGCCCTAAGGGATGCCGAAGCCCTGATGGAACGCCTGCCGGATCTGCATGGCAACTATGTCCCCCAGCCTTCCCTGCTCCACGGGGACCTGTGGGCCGGCAATGCCGGTTTCCTCGATGACGGGACACCGGTTATTTTTGACCCCGCGGCCTACTACGGTGATCGCGAGGCGGATATTGCCATGACGGAAATGTTCGGGGGTTACAGCCCCGCCTTTTATGAAGGCTACAACGCCGAGTGGCCGCTCGATCCCGGTTACCGCATCCGCAAACAGCTCCACTTGCTCTATCATACGCTGAACCACTACAACTTGTTCGGCGGCGGTTACGGCTCACAGGCCGAGTCCCTCATCGCCAGCCTCCTCCGGTCGTAAATTTAAAAGGGCGCCTCCCCTCGCGGAAAGGCGCCCTCGTTATTTTCTATTTAAGCCACCTAGCGCAGCACGCCTGTCAGGGCGGATGACCCGAAGCGCGGATAGGCGCGGAAGGTATCCAGCCGCTCCGAAAGGGGAGCGGACCTGCGGCCACGACGGGGACGAATCCCCTTAGGTGTGATTTTAGTTGTGTTGCTCATGGTTTGTTTTTCGTTGGTGACGCCTCCTGACGGAGCCGCCGCGTTGAAAGGGATGAACAACTGTATGATAAAAGAACGTGGCGAAATATTCCCGAAAACCGACAGGCCGTCAAGCCGGCTTGTGTGATAATTTTGTAAACTTCAAGGGGCCTGAGAAAGGGCCGGAACGGGTTGTTCCCCGCGGCCCCCACGTCTGCGGGGCCACGGAACCCATGGAAGCCCCTCCTTTGCCCTTCGGGCTTCGGAGGGTCATCCATGGACTACAGGCGTCTCGCCTGTAGTTGCGGCAGGGGTAACCCCGCACTCAATCCCGCAACATCAACGACGACGGAACACCGCTACTGCACCGTGGACCACAAACCGGCCACCACATCCTCCGTCACCGCTTCGGTTGTAACGGCTTTCCCGATACGCTCAAGGGCGACATAGCGCAGCTGCCCGGCGCGGGCTTTCTTGTCCTTGCGGGCGGCGGCGAGAAGGGAATCCACATCGAGGGATTCACGCAGGCTCACCGGCAGATCGTATTTCTGCAGGAGACGGACCGTCCGGTCAGCCACTTCGGCATCGACCATTCCCAACCGGTCGGAAAGGCGGCAGGCCAGCACGAGGCCAATGGCAATGGCCTCGCCGTGGAGGTAGGTTCCGTAGCCGGCAACCGCCTCGATGGCATGGCCAAAGGTGTGTCCAAGGTTTAACAACGCGCGTCCACCGGACTTGGATTGCTCCTTTTCATCAGCGCTGACAACGCCGGCCTTGATGGCGCAGTTGCGCCGGATGATTGAAGGGAGCTGTTCCGATTCCGGCTGCAACCGTTCCCCCGTTTCAAGGTCGAGGAACAGTTCCTCCTCGGCCAGGAGGCCATGCTTGATGACCTCCGCCATGCCGGCACTGAACTCCCGTGGCGGGAGCGTCTTCAGGGTATCGAGGTCGGCAAAGACGGCCAAGGGCTGATGAAAGGCCCCGACGAGGTTCTTGCCACAGGTCAGGTTGATCCCGGTCTTGCCCCCGACGGAGCTGTCGACCATGGCCAGCAGGGTTGTCGGGACCTGGTAGAAGCCAATGCCCCGGAAAAATGAAGCCGCGGCAAAGCCACCGAGGTCGCCGATGACCCCGCCACCGACGGCAAAGAGGCGTCCACCCCGGTCCAGTCCGGACGCGGCGAGGAAGTCACAGCATTGCTCAAGGAAGGTAAAGGCCTTGGTCGATTCCCCGGCCGGGAGGACCAGGCGTGGCAGGTCCCCGAAGGCGGCATCAAGGAAGGCGGCCTGGGATGCAGCAACATGCTCGTCCGTAATGACGGCCAGCCTGCTGCCCTCCGCCTGGTCGGCGGCGACCTGCGCAGCCAGCTCAGCGGCCATGTCCCGTCCAATCCGGATGGGATAGGAGCGCTCAGCAAGGGAAACCTCTATGGATTCCAGAATCATCTTCAGTCCTCCAGTCCAAACAATGCGTGCGTGTAATGATGTATCGAGAACGGTTGCAGGTCCTCGGGTGACTCACCCAGCCCAACAAAATAAATCGGTAATTTCAACTCCCGGTATATCCCGACCAGGGCCCCTCCCCGGCTCGTTCCGTCCAGCTTGGTGACGATGATCCCGGTCAGCCCGAAGGCCTCGTGGAAGACCCGGGCCTGCTCGATGGAGTTGCTCCCAAGGCTGCCGTCGACGACCAGCCAGGCATGATGCGGGGCAAGGTCGTCGTGCTTCTGCAAGACCCGGCGGATCTTCTGCAGCTCCTGCATCAGGTTGGCCTTGTTGTGGAGGCGGCCGGCCGTGTCGAGGAGAAGGATGTCCGCCCCGCGGCTTTTGGCCGCGGCGTAGGCGTCGAATGCCACCGCGGCGGCATCAGCCCCGTGCTGGCTGGCGACGAGGTCCACATCCAGCCGCTCACACCAGGTCTTGATCTGTTCGTTGGCAGCAGCCCGGAAGGTGTCGCAGGCCCCGACGAGTGGATTGAGGCCGTCGTTCTTGAAGAGGTGGGCCAGCTTGGCCGCTGTCGTGGTTTTGCCACTACCATTGACCCCGATCAGGGCGATCACTTCCGGCTTGTTCGCACCCGGGACGAATCGCCCCTCGGAGCCCTGCAGGGCCTCCTCGAGGACATGGGAACCGATACGGGCGGCCTGTTCCCCCTGCAAATCCTTGTTCTTGCGCCAGGCTTCACGAATGGCATCCAACACCTCCTCGGTGGTCTCAACCCCGAAGTCGGCCGTGTAGAGGGCCTCCTCCAGCTCATCGAGGGTGTCGGCATCAATGGTCTTGCCGGCGAAGAGGCCCCCCACCTTGCCAAAGGCCTTGTAGAAAGTCGGGGTCGACCGCTTGAGGCCTTCCTTGAACTTACTGAAGAAGGATCTCATTTGGATGCTTCGCGCAGGGGCCGGTCAAGCGTCAGCTTGAACTGATCCAGGATGCCGTTGATGAAGCGTTTGGCATCCGGGATGGAGAACTCCTTGGAAAGATCGATGGCCTCGTTGATGGAGACAATCGGCGGAATGTCCGTCCGCTTGAGCATCTCGTAAATGGCCAGCCGCAGGATTGCCAGGTCGACCTTGGCAATGCGGTCAAAGTCCCAGTTGCGAAGATACTTTTGAATGATCCCGTCAATCTCCTCAAGGTGGTGGATAACGCCGTGGATCAAGTCATCCGCGAAGCCGTAGTAGTCCCGCGGCTGTTCCATTTCCTCGTAGAAAAGGCGGAGGGCGCCGGGCAAATCATCGGTTGTATTGATAGACCACTGGTAAAGGAACTGGATAGCGGCCACGCGGTTGTCCCTGCGCCTGCTCATTTGCGCCAATCCTCCGGATCGTCATCCAAGTCATCTTCATCGTCCAGCCAGCCCAGCTCTTCGAGGGCGAGGTCCATGTCCTCGTCGAAAATGAGCTTCTCGAAGGCCTCGTTGACCTGGGCCATTTCGAGGGCGGCGTGGGCAAACTCGGCCCCGCGATTGAGCTCGCCGGTAATGCGGGCCTCGGCCTGCTCCTCGTTGCGCACGGTGATAATCCCGTTGATGACGGGAATTTCAAAATTGATGCCGATAGTCTGCAGGGCCTGTGCGGTGGCATGGGCAATGACGGCATGGTGCTCGGTATCCCCCTCAACGATAAGGCCAAGCCCGATGATCACATCGTAGCTGCCGGTCTTGGAGGCCATGGCGGCGGCATGGGGAATCTCGTTTGAACCGGGCACCCGGAAGACCTCGATGTCATCGGCGCGCACCCCGCTGGAGCCAAGGGTGTCGAGCACCGATTCCAACAGGGCATTGACCAACTGGAAATTGTAGCGGGCGGCAATAATAGCGACCCGGCAGCCTGCACCATCGATGGCGAGACTCTCTGGTTTATCCTTACTCATGGTTTCGGCCAAATTGAAGGGCCTGTTCCACAAGTCAAGGGAGCAGTGCAACCTTGCCATGGTGTCGTTCACACGGCATAGGGTGGATCCAGGATGGAGACAGATGACCATGGAGCCCCGTTCCCGGAGCGTTGGGACCCGGCGTGGATTGACCGCAGAAGGCAAATGGAGGTCAAGCGGCTGGGTTACTGCGGTGAACCGGACCCGAAGCACAATTCCTCCCTCCCCTGGCCCTACCGCCTCTTCAAAACCGGTCTCAAGTTGAGCGGCCTCTATGGCCGGGGATACCGCAATTTCCAGCAAATCCAGCTTACCCGGATCGAGCATGGCCTTGGCGATTGGCCGGATTCCCTTGATGGTTACCAGATCCTGCACATTTCCGACCTGCATGTGGATCTCAATCCCGCCCTGATGGATCCCCTCTGTCGCCAGCTGGAAAACCTTGATGCTGACCTCACGGTATTCACCGGTGATTTCTGGGAAGGCTCCCACCGGGAATTCTCAACCGCCCTGGCGGCCATGAAGGGCATCCTGGAAGTGATTCCCCCCTCCCGACATGGCCACTTCGGCATCCTCGGCAACCATGACCCGGCAGCCCTTGGAGCGAGGCTGGAAGACCTGGGCATCCGGATACTGGTCAACGAGTCGCTGGTTATCGGGGAGGATGGCGCGGCTTTTGCCCTGGCGGGGATCGATGACCCGTACTACTTTAAACTCCATGATATCCCGGCCGCAGCGGCCGGGATCCCGGTTGGCCTGCCCCGCATCCTGCTGAGTCACAGTCCACAGGTGGCCCCCGAGGCGGAGGCCAACGACTTTCAACTGATGCTGAGCGGGCATACCCACGGCGGCCAGGTCTGCCTGCCGGGCGGCCATTCCCTCGTCCGCATGGAAGTGGTTCCGGGTCCCCTCTTCAGGGGTCGGTGGAGGCACGGCGCCCTCAGGGGTTACACGACAACCGGAGCCGGCGCCTGCCATGTCCCGGTGCGCTTCAACTGCCCGGCGGAGGTTGTCCTGCACACCTTGCGGTCCGGTGCCCTCAGCGGTGAAAGCGCGTCAAGTGGGCACTGAGGAGGATCAGGCTGAGCAGCAAACCAGGCAGGATGACCAGCGACGGCGCCTGGTAAAGGAAGGCCTGGTTCTGTTTCAGGATGGAACCGAGCTCGGCAAAGTCGGGATCCCCGATGAGGCCAAGGAAGGCGAGCCCGCTCAGCTCAAGGGCACTGATGGCAAAAAGCAGCCGGCAGAGGGCGAAGAGGTCCGGCCGCAGGTTCGGCCAGATGGCCCAGCGGAAAAGCTGCCAACCCCGTGATCCCAGGACCTCGCTGGAGCGGACGTAGAGGGCGCCCCGGACATTCATCCAGTAGACCCGCAACTGGCGGAAGGCAAAGGCGGTGTTGCCAAGCCCGACCGCCAGAACCAGTGCACCGGGGGAAGGTTTTAGAAAGACCAGCAGGAGCAAGCCGATGAAAATGACCGGGAAGGCTACCCAAAGACCAATTCCCATACGCACCAACCGCCCCAGCCATCCGGGTCCGCCCTGCTCCACCGCCACCAGGGCGGAGGACAGGAGGAGGGAAATACCAAGCGCGGCCGCCGCGAGGCTGACGGTGTTGGCCCCACCCATCCAGAGGCGGCTGGCAAAGTCGCGGCCGAGGCCGTCGATCCCCAGCCAGTGGCTCAGGGAAGGGCCCTCAAGGGCGCTGTCCCGGAAGGCCTGTGACATCGGGTCATGCGGCGTCACAAACAGTCCGGCCAGGACGAGCAGGAAGAGGAGGAGTGCCCAGGCATCCCCGATGCGGATCTTCCGGTCAGGCATCGCTGTCCTCCGGTTTGATGCTCAACTGGTGGTCCAGCTGTCGGGCAAGGTAGTCAAATCCGGTGATGGCCAGCAGGGCCATGACAACGACCAGCAACAGCCCATGCTGGATGACGAAGAGGTCCCGGTTGAGCACGCCGTCGACGAGGAAGCGCCCCATTCCCGGCCAGGAATAGACGGTTTCCGTCAGGACCGCTCCACCCAGCAGGGCCCCGGCCTGGGTACCGATGACGGTTACCACCGGTCCGCTGACCAGCCGCAGGATATGGCGGCCCCAGATGCGCAGGGAGGAAAAGCCGCGGGCCTTGAGGGCCGTCACCAGCCGCTGGATATAGGATTCCCCGAGCCGGGCTTCCAGTGTCCCGGCGACAACCGCCGCCGGATAGAGCCCCAGGGTCAGGACCGGCAGGGCAAGGTGACGGACCGTTATCCAGAAAGCCTCCGGATTGCCGGCGAGAATCGAATCCAGGAGGAAAAATCCGGTGCCTGTGGGCGAGGGATGGGCAAAATCGAAGCGTCCCCCGACGGGTAAAAGGCCCAGGCTGACGGAAAAGAAGAGGATAAAAAGGAGCCCAATCCAGAAGATGGGGACGGTCAGCCCAAGGGCCGCGAGGCCACGGACCGGCTGGAGGAGGAACCGCCACCCGGTGGCATGGGCCATCAGGACCATCGATATCCCAAGGGTCGTCCCGAAGAGTACCCCGAGGACGGACAACTCGATGGTCGCGGGAAGGAAGCGGGCCACCTCCTCCCGCACCGGACGGCCACTGATCAGGCTCTGGCCCCAGTCAAGGGTGACAAAGTCGCCCACCCCGCGGACGTAGCGGACCAGCCAGGGATCATTGAGGCCAAGGCTCTCCCGGATCTCCATAATCCGGGCCGGATCGGGGTTTTTCACCCGCAGGCTGACCGGATCCTCCGGCATCGCCTCGAGGGCGAGGAAAATCCCGAAGCTGGCGATGAGGAAGATGACCGCGAAGCGCCGCAGCTCAGCCAGCAGCAGTAAAAGCCGTTGGCGGCGGAGGTTGGGCGCAAGCTCGGGGTTCTCCTCGTCCATCGGGGCTTACTCCTCCGGGTCGCCTGCTTCCCAGTAGACCGGGCCGAAGAAGTGGTTCCCGGTCGGGGAAAGGAGGTAGCCCTGGACATGCTTGTCGAGGACCGTGATCTGCTTGCCCTGGACGAGGGGGATCAATGGCAAGTCACGGGCCCACAGCTCAAGGGCCCTGGCGTAAATCTGCTCCCGGGCGGCCGGCTCGGCGACGGCCAGGGCGGCATCGAGATACTGGTCCATCTCCGGATTCCGGTAGAAGGAGATGTTGGTCGCGGATCCGGGGACCGCGGCCTTGCTGTGGAAAAAGGTGGAGAGGAAATTATCGGGATCCGGGGTGTCCGCCATCCAGCCAAGGAGGGCCATCTCGAAATCGCCCCGCCGGGTCACGTGGAGGTGGCTCTTGAATTCCCGGTTGATGATTTCCACCTTGAACCCGACGGCCTCAAGGTCGTTGCGGATAAGGGAGGCAATCCGCTGGGGGTCGGGGAAATACATCCGCGGCTGCCCGAAGGTGCCCAGCGTGATTGGCTCAGCCGTCCATTCGGGATGGGCCGCCACGAGTGACTTGGCGGCCTCGACATCGCGGCGAATGGGGCCGCCATCCTCCGGGATGCCAAGAAAACTGGGCGGGGCCGGGTAATTGGCCACCTCGCCATAGCTGTCGAGGGCCAGGGCGACCAGGTTTTCCCGGTCAATGGCCATGGCAACTGCCCGCCGGAGGTCGGGATCCTGCATGCGCTCGTTGAGAAGATTGAAAGCGAGGTACCCGACATTCATTCCCGGTGCACTTTGGACCGCGAAGCGGGGATCCTCCAGCAGGTCAGTCAGCTCGGATGGCTGAATGCCGTCCAGTCCGTGGATATGACCGGCCACCAGCTCCGACAGGCGGGAGGTGTTGAGGGGAATGGAGCGGATGACAAGGCGTTCAAAGCCCGGCTTGGGCGTTCCCCAGTAATCGGGATTACGCTCCATGATAATGGCCTCGTTGGGCCGCCATTCGACAAAGCGGTAAGGGCCAGTGCCAACAGGATTAAAGGGCATCTGGGTCCCGTGCTGATCAAACCCACCCGGGCTGACCAGCCAGGCCGGAAAGCTGGCCAGGGCACTGAGCAAACCGGCGTTGGGACGTGAGAGGTGCAGCCGCAGGGTCATCGGATCGACCACTTCCACCCGCTCGACATCCCCGTAGAGATTTTGCCAGTACTGGAAACTGGCATCCGGAAAATGGGCCGGATGTTCCGGGTCCATCTGCCGGTCAAATGTGAAACGGGCGGTCTCGGCGGTCAGCGGGGTGCCGTCATGAAAGCGGACCCCCTCGCGGAGCCGGAAGGTATAGCTGAGGCCATCCGGCGAAATGCTGTAGCTCTCGGCGAGGCGCGGTTCCACCTCGAGGGTGCCGGGGACAAAACCCAACAGGCCCTCGAACATCTGGGCCATCGTGTTGACTGATTCCCCATCATCCACATCCGCCGGATCGAGCTTTTGGGCATCGGCCCCACGGGCGAAGATGAAGGCGGAAGGGGCCTCGTTGGCGGTGTCCCCACCCTTGCCGCAGCCGGTCAGGAACGTTCCCAGAACAAGGCCGAGTATTCCCGGCAGGAGAAAGCGTTTCAAATTGCGCATGGATCTGCTCTAAGCAGATGCTGGCCCATGGCAAGGTTGCTGTTACTGCGTGATCTCGTACGGGGGAAGGACGCGCTCCACGGTCACCCGGCCAAGGCGGGTGAAAGTCGGGAGTCCTCCCTCATGCGGCACCGGGACTTCGCCCTGTATCAGCGGGGAGGCGTACTTCACGAACTGGTAGTTGAGCGAAATGCCATCCTCGTTGATCCAGGAGGCGGGCAGCGACTTGACCCCGTTGGCGATTTCGCTGAGGTCGGCCAGCCCGGTCTCGCAGGCATAGAGGTCGGAATCGGCACGGGTGAGGGTGACCATCTTGTCGGTTTCGCCCTCGAGGGCTGCCTCGACAGCTGCCTTGCCAACCATGTAGGCCTCGTCGTTATCCGCCTTGGAGGCGTTGCCGGCGGCGCAGCGCTGGGCGTGCCCGGGACGGATGGAACGGGTCTTGAGCCCGCTGAAGTGCTGATCAATGAGTCCCTTGAGGTAATCACCGGCCCCGCCGAGCTGGGCATGGCCAAAGCTGTCCTGGCCCCCGCCGGAAGTGGAAATGTAGTTCCCGTTACTGTCGACAAGCCCTTCACCGACAACGATGAGGCAGAACTTTTCCCGCTTCAGGACCTCGGCCACGTCATCGAGGAACTTGTCCGTCTCGAAGGCGACCTCGGGCAGGTAAATCAGGTGCGGGGCATCATTCGGAAAATCACGGCGCTTGGCGAGGGTGGCCCCGGCGGCAATCCAGCCGGCGGAACGGCCCATGACCTCGAGAATGTAGACCAGGTCATGCTGCCCCATGGCCTCGGCGTCGCAGGCCATTTCGCGGACAGTGCTGGCGACATGTTTGATGACCGATCCGTACCCGGGCGTGTGGTCCGTGACGACAAGGTCGTTATCGACCGTCTTGGGAATGCCGATGACCCGCATTTCCCATCCGGTGGAAGCAGCCAGCTTGGAAATCTTGTCGGCTGTATCCTGGGAGTCATTGCCCCCAATGTAGAAGAAATAGCGGATATTGTGGGCCTTGAAGACATCGACCACCCGCTGGAAATCGGCCTCTTTCTTCAACTTGTAACGGCAGGTCCCGAGGGCGGATGCCGGCGTGTAGCGCAGTCCGCGGATGGCCTGCTGGGATTCCTCAGCCAGATCGATGAGGTTTTCCTGGAGAATTCCGAGGACCCCGTTGAGGCCACCGTAAATTTCCTCAATGCAATCATGGTTCAGCGCTTCCTCAATGACCCCGGCAAGGCTGGCGTTAATGACAGCGGTGGGACCACCGCTCTGCGCTACAAGTACGTTTCCGTGAAGTTCTTCTGCCATGTCTGTCGAATTTAAAGATCAAAACCCCAACGGTGTGGCCTTTAATTTTCCTTGGCAAATCAATTTAATCGAATCTTCGTGGGCATAGCCGCCGCTCCCCGGAGCTGCCTCCAATAATGCCAATTTCCACCTACAACCGCGGGGTCATCGCCGCCGTCGTGGCCTACACCTACTGGAGCCTGATTCCCGTCTACTGGAAGCTGCTGGTCGGGATCCGGGCCGAGGAGCTGCTCTACACGCGGTTGCTGCTGACCTTCCTGACCTGCCTCATCCTCCTGCCCCTGAGGGGGACCTTCCGGACCTTCCTCGCCGCCTGGCGAGACCCGGTGATCATCCGGCAGCGGCTCCTTGCGGCGGTCCTGATCTCCGGCAACTGGTTTTCCTTCATGTGGTCCGTTGTCAACGACCGGGTCATGGAATCCAGCCTCGGTTACTTCCTCTGCCCGCTGGTCAGCGTCCTTCTGGGGCGCTTCATCGAGAAGGAGCACCTTGGCTTCAGCCGCTGGCTGGCAGTGGGCTTTGCGGCCATCGGGGTGGGCTTCATCGTCAGCGGGGCCAACCACTTCCCCTATGCCGGCATTGTCATTGCCTTCACTTGGGCCGGTTACGGTCTGGCCAAGAAACGCAGCCAACAGGGTCCGCTGGTCGGGTTGGGCATGGAGGTCGGCCTGCTGGCGCCGCTGGCGGCGGCCCTGTTCCTCTGGACCGCATGGAGGCAGCCATTGACCCTGGCCGAAGTCGACGGGGCGACCCTGGGCTTTCTTTCCCTGGTGGGCGTGGTGACCGTCCTTCCCCTGATCCTTTTTGCCTACGCGGCCCAGCGGATTCGCCTGAGCACAATGGGAATGGGCCAGTACATTGTTCCCTCGGTCTTCTTTGTCCTCGCCATCTTCTATGGGGAACCGGTGACCCCGCCCCTGCTGGCTGGGTTTGCCTTTATCTGGGTCGGACTGGCCCTCTATGCCTTCTCGGCGCGGCGGACAAATCCCGTTGACGATAGTGTTGAGGCGTAGACATTGGATCCATGAGTCAAATCGAGGAGCGTCTTGCCAAACTGGGATTCACCCTGCCCGAAGCCCCGCAGGCGGCCGGCAACTACCTGCCCTACCGGGTGTCCGGAAACCTGCTCTTCCTCTCCGGGGTTCTCCCCCTCCGTGACGGCCAGTTCAGCCACACCGGGAAGGTGGGCCGCGAACAGACGGAGGAGACCGCCTACGAGGCCGCCCGCAACTGCATCCTGACCGCCCTGCCGAATATCAAGGCCGCCCTTGGCTCGCTGGACCGCGTCAGCAAGGTGATTCTCGTCAATGGCTACGTCAACGGGGTCGATGGCTTCGCCAACAGTCCACAGGTCATCAACGGGGCGAGCGATTTCCTGGTCGAGTTGTTCGGGGAGGCCGGCCGCCATGCCCGGACGGCGGTCTCCGTGTCCGGACTACCCAAGGATGTCACGGTGGAGCTGCAAATCACCCTTGAATTCACCTGATGCTGAAGAAACACGGATTCATCATCGCCCTCGTTGGGGTCGTTATCCTGGCCGCCCTCTTTCCGGGGCTCGGGGCAAGGGACGGCGTGCTCAAGGCGGGCTTGCTGAGCAAGGCCGGGGTGATGGTCATTTTCTTTCTCCAGGGCCTCTCCCTGAAAACCAGTGAGCTGGCTGCAGGGCTCAAGGATATCCGCCTCCATGCCTTCATCCAGGGATGGATCTTTCTCTTCTCAGCATTCTTCCTTTTCCTCGCAGCGCTCTGCATGCGGGCCTTGGGACATACCGACATCGCCAACGGCTTCCTCTACCTGATCCTCGTGCCGACAACCATTTCCAGCGCGGTGGCTTTCAGCAGCGCGGCCGGTGGCAACGTCCCTGCCGCCATCTTCAATGTCACCCTGGCCAACCTCTTCGGCGTCTTCTGGGTTCCCAGCGGCTGCCTTCTTTTCTTTGCCTCCAGCGGGGGGTTATCGACCGAGCTTCTCCTGCCCCTGCTGGCCAAGATCGCCCAGTTGATCCTCCTTCCCCTGCTGGTCGGCCAGGTCCTGCGGCCGTTGGTCCGCGATTCCCGCGCCATGGCCCGCATCCAGCCCTCCTTCAAGATCATCAACCACTCCATCATCCTCTTCATCATCTTTGCCGCCCTTGCCCAGAGCTTCCTCGCCAAGGCATGGAACGGGGTCAGCCCTTGGATTTTGGCCCTGCTCCTGTTACTGACCCTGCTGACCGTGCTGCTGGTCCATGCCGGGACCTGGTGGAGCAGCGGCAAGCTGGGCCTGCAGCATGCCGACCGGGTGACGGCGCTCTTCTGTGGTTCGCAAAAGACGCTTGCCGCCGGAGCGCCGATGGCGGTGGCCATCTTTGCCGGGAGCAGTGCCCTGGCCGGGATCAACCTCGGGCTGCTTTTATTGCCCCTGCTCTGCTTCCACCCGATCCAGTTGCTGGTGGCGGCGCTTATTCTGCCCCGACTAGCGAACTGACCGTCCCAAAGGATTCCTTGAGGTCCGGATAGAGTTTCCGGTAGACGGGATAGAAGGTGTCGTAGGCAGCCTGGTCCGCTCCGGGATCGGTGGTTCCTGTCTCCTTGAGCATGGCATCGCAGGCACTTTCGACATCGCCGTAGGCACCGACACCGACTGAGGCGAGCACGGCAGCCCCGTAAGCGCCTCCTTCGGAAGCATTCACGGTAACGATACGGGCCTTGAAATTGTCAGCCAGGATCTGTCGCCAGAGGGGCGATTTGGCCCCGCCGCCGCTGGCCACAATCTGCTGTGGCTGGATGCCGAGATCCTGCATGATTTCCAATGCATCCCGCAGGCCGAAAGTCACCCCTTCCATGACCGAACGGGCCATGTGCTCGAGGCCGTGACGCAAGGTGAGTCCGAAAAAGACGCCCTTGGCATGCGGATCCGGATGGGGGGTCCGTTCACCGCTCAGGTAGGGCAGAAACAGAAGTCCCTCGGACCCCGCCTTGACGCCCCCAGCCAGCTTGTCGAGGTCCTTGAATGACAGTCCCTGGGCCACTTTCTCGTGGAACCACTGGTAGGAACCGGCACAGCTGAGCTGGACGCCCATGAAGTGCCACTTGCCGGGAACGGCGGAACAAAAGGTATGTAGCCGTCCCTGCGGGTCCGGCTGGTAGGAATCAGCGTGGGCAAAGACCACGCCACTCGTCCCGAGGGTAGCCGAGACCACGCCCGTGCGGACAATCCCGCAGCCAACCGCACCGGCAGCCTGGTCGCCGCCGCCGGCAATGATGGGCGTTCCCTCGAGCAGTCCCGTCAGGCGGGCGGCTTCGGCGGAAACACTGGCCGAGGCGACCGTCGATTCCGTTACCTCCGGCAGCATGTCCTTCGAGACGCCGCAAGCCTGCAGCATCCGCTCCGACCATTGCCGCTTGCCGACATTGAGCAGCGACATCCCGGAGGCATCCGAGACATCCGTGGCAAAGGACCCGCTGAGCCGGTAGCGGAGGTAGTCCTTGGGCAAAAGGATCTTGGCCACCTTGGCCCACACCTCCGGTTCCTTTTCCTGGACCCAGGTAATCTTCGGCGCCGTGAAACCGGGAAGGATGGGATTTCCAGTCAGTTCAAGAACTTCCGCAGCGCCGACCTTGCGGGTCAGCGTCTCGCACTGTTCGCCGGTCCGCTGGTCATTCCACATGATGCAGGGGCGCAAGACCTCCCCTTCGGCATCCAGCAGGACCAGTCCGTGCATCTGTCCGGTCAACCCGATGCCCTGGATGGCCTCGGCTCCATGTTGCTCAACCACTTCACGGAGGGCTCCGAGGCAGGCTTCCCACCAGTCTGTGGGATCGGATTCCGCCCACAGCGGTTTGGGAGTGCGAAAGGCGTAGGTCGGGGACTGGACCTGGATCACCTCTCCCGCGGCATCAATGACGACCACCTTGGCCGAGGAGGTCCCGACATCAATTCCAATGAAGTACTCGCTCATGGGCTAAACGCTAATCCCTAAAGAAACTCGTTCACAAGGTTTTCCAGCATTTCCTGGCGTCCGCTGGGTATCGTCGGCTCGCCGTTGCCCAAGGCATAGGCGCTCAACTCCTCCAGCGAGGCCTCGCCTGCCTCCACCTTGGCACCAATTCCCCCGTCAAAACTGCTGTAGCGGGTCTTGAGGAAATCCTCCATGCGTCCGTCCTCGCGCATGGCTGCGGCAATCTTGAGCCCGCGGGCAAAGGCATCCATCCCGCCAATGTGGGCATAAAACAGGTCTTCCGGCTCGTGCGACTCCCGCCGCCGCTTGGCATCAAAGTTGAGGCCGCCGGTGGTGAAACCGCCCATGCCGAGGACCACCAGCATGATCTGGGTGGTCAGGTAAATGTCCGTCGGGAACTGGTCCGTGTCCCAGCCAATGAGCTCGTCGCCTCGGTTGGCGTCGATGCTGCCCAGCGCTCCCGCGTTGGCCGCCACGGTCAGCTCGTGGAACATGGTGTGCCCGGCCAGGGTCGCATGGTTGGTCTCGATGTTGAGCTTGAAATGCTCCATCAAGCCGTATTCGCGGAGGAAGTTGAGGCAGGCCGCGGAGTCGGAATCGTACTGGTGGGTCGAGGGTTCCCGCGGCTTCGGCTCAATATGGAACGGTCCCTCGAAACCAATCGCCTTCTTGTAGTCCACCGCCATGTGCAGGAGGGCCGCCAGGTGGTCCAGCTCGCGCTTCATGTCGGTGTTCCACAGGGTGGCATAACCTTCACGCCCGCCCCAAAAGGTGTAGCCGAGGCCACCCAGCTTGTGGGTCGCATCCATCGCCGCCTTGACCTGGGCCGCGCCGTAGGCAAAGACATCCGCATGGGGTGAGGTTCCCGCACCCTGCGCATAGCGCGGATGTGAAAACAGGCAGGCCGTTCCCCAGAGGAGTTTCTTGCCGGTCTCCGCCTGCTTCTCCGCCAGCTTGTCGACCACCGCTTCCAGCATCCGGTTGCTCTCCGCCAGGTTGTTCATCTCCGGCGCAATGTCCCGGTCATGGAAACAATAATAGTCGATTCCCGTCTTCTCCATGAACTCGAAGAAAACGTCCACCCGGCGCAGGGCATTCTCCAGCGAGTCGCTCCCGTCGTCCCAGGGCATCAGCGCCGTCCCCCCGCCAAAGGGATCCGACAACTCGTTCCGCATGCAGTGCCAGTAGGCCGCCGCAAACCGCAAGTGCTCCGCCATCGGTTTCCCCTCCACCAACTCTTCCGCATTGTAATGCTTGAAGGCCAGCGGGTTCTTGCTCCCCGGTCCCTCGTACCGGATCTTTTCCACGTTGAAATATTCCATGAAGCGACTTTCGCCGCCCCTTCCTTGATCTGTCAAGATAAATGCACAGTTGTGCACAGTTTTTTGGCGGGAATAGGGCTTTCAGGGAGTTGCAATCCGTGCCTGAATGATCCACATTTGCTCCATCATGCCACTTTACGAATACACCTGTGAGAGTTGCCAGAAGCGCTCGGAAATCCTCGTCATGGGGGAGAAACAGCCGGTCTGCCCGGAGTGCGGGAGCGAGGAATTGCACAAGGAGTTTTCCACATTTGCGACCCAGACGGAAGGCGCCTCGATGGTGAGCGCGCCGGCGCACACGCACTCGCCGGGATGCGGGTGCTGTGGAGGCGCACCGGGCAGCTGCGGACTCAATTAAGCCGATGCGGAAGCACTTCCTAACGCACTCAGCGGTCCCGGGACTGCTGGTGGCCCTGATTATCCTTGCCGGCTGCCGGGGTCCACGGGCGGAGGAGCCCACGCCCGGGGAACAGGTCACATTGTCCCTCCTCGAGCAGCGATTGCTGCGGGTCATCGAGCTGGAGGAACAGCTGGAAGAGGTGGCTTCCCAACCGGATGCCGATTACGGGGAAGTCCAGCGGCGGTTCCAGGAGGTGGCAGGGGAATACCACGGTATCATCGTCCGCAACCCGGATGATCTCAACGCCCGTTTGCTATACGCCAAGCTCCTCTCCCGCTACGGGGACCGGGATACGGCATGGGAGCAATTCATCACCGCCGCCAAGCTGGCCGAGAACGAGGACCGGCAAATCGCCGTCATCCACCAGGAGCTGAGCACTTATTATGCGGAGGAGGGGGACCACACACGGGCCATCGCCTATGCCCTCAATGCCATCGATATCGAGCCCGAAACAGCCGCCTACCACTTTGGCCTCGGCCAGGTCCTCGCCGCCTTCAAGCCCGAGTTCATGGCCGATGGCATCTACTCCTCCGCCCGCATTGATGAAATGATGCTCAGGGCCTTTGCCACCGCCAGGGACCTCCAGCCCAACGACCCCGACCTCCAGTTCCGTTACGGGGAAGCCTTCTACGATGTCGAGGATCCGGATTGGGAAAACGCCCTTGCCCACTGGGAGCAGCTCGCCGCCTTCCCCGGCCTCTCCCCTTTCCAGCAGGATGCCATCCTCCTCCACAAGGCCCGCTGCCTCGCCGGCCTCGGCCGCTCCGATGAGGCCCGCCAGCTCGCCGACTCCGTCCAGTCACCCGAGCTCCAGGAATCCGTCAAAGCCCTCTTTTGACCGCTTATCCCTTTTTCCCGAAAAATCCCCATTCCCTTGTTGAAAATTGGAATTATTCTAATTTAGTAACAAGGAAAATGGTCAGAGGCCTGCCAGTCGAAGCCAAGGAGGCATTGGATAACGCGTTGATGGAGCACGGTTTACGCTCCACAAAGCAGCGCGAACACGTCTTTTCGGTATTATTGCACAAGCGGGACCATCCGACGGCGGATGAGGTTTATGCCCGCTCGCGACAAGAGATGGACTCCATCTCGCTGGCAACGGTCTACAATTGCCTGGAGACACTGGTGGGCTGTGGCCTGGTGCGGGCGGTCAACTATGAGCGGGAGCCGACGCGCTACTGCCCCAACCTGCATGAGCACGCGCATTTCCAGGATCGCCGGACGGGCCGGGTCTACGATGTGGACCTCCCGCCGGACCTGATGAAGAAACTGCGCGCAGTCCTGCCGGAGGGCTACCATGCGGAAAGCATCGAACTGTATTTTCACGGAAAGGCGGAAGCGGAAAACAGCTGAGGCCGATACTTTAAACATAACAGCAAAGCAGAAAACAAGATGAGCACACTGGAAATCAAGAACCTGAATGTCAGTATTAACGAGAACCACATCCTGAAGGATTTCTCCCTGACCGTTCCCCGCGGGGAAGTGCACGCAATCATGGGACCAAACGGAACCGGCAAGAGCACATTGGCCAAGGCGCTGGCGGGCCATGAGGACTATGAAATCATGAGCGGCGAGGTTCTGCTCGACGGTGAGGCCATCGTCGACATGGAAGCGGACGAGATTTCCCGGGAGGGTCTTTTCATGGCCTTCCAGTACCCGAGCGAGATTCCCGGGGTGAGCATCGCGAATTTCATCCGGGCTGCCCTGACCGCCCGCCTGGAGGAAGGGGAAAGTTTCAAGGCCCCCGCTTTCTACAAGGAGCTGTACGAGAAGATGGACCTCCTGAAGATCGATCGCTCCTTCACCAGCCGCTCGGTCAACGAGGGCTTCTCCGGCGGTGAAAAGAAGCGCTGTGAGATTCTCCAGATGGCCATGCTGCAGCCGAAGTACGCCGTCCTTGACGAGACCGACAGCGGACTCGACATCGACGCCCTGAAGATTGTCGCCGACGGGGTCAACAAGATGCGCGGACCGGACCTCGGCGTCCTCCTCATCACCCACTACCAGCGGCTGCTGAACTACATCGTGCCGGACAAGGTACACGTCATGTTTGACGGGCGCATTGTCCGCAGTGGCGGACCGGAGCTGGCCGAGAAGCTGGAAGCGGAAGGCTATGACTGGGTGAAGGAAGAACTGGCCGCCCCGGCGGGTGCGTGAGGGCGTAAGCGATAGGGTCAGGGATAGAGACTGTGATTGAGATTGGGATTGAGAAATTATGAGTACTACACCGGATATTAATATCGAGAGGGATGTCGGGAATTTCCACTACGAGACCGATTACGAATTTGATGCTGGCATCGGCCTGACCGAGAAGACCATCGACTACATCGCCGATGTGAAGGGTGAGGACGACTGGGTGCGCGAGTTCCGCAAGAAGGCCTTGAAGACCTTCCTGGATAAGCCGGTCCCGACCCACTGGGCATCCAAGGATCTCGAGAACATTGATTACGACAAGATCCGCTACTACCTCTCCAAGGGGCAGCAGCCCTCGCGGACCTGGGACGAGGTGCCGGACGAGGTCAAGGAAACCTTCGAGCGCCTGGGCATCCCGGAAAAGGAACGGGCCTTCCTCGCCGGTGTGGAAGCGCAATTCGATTCCGAAGCCTCCTACTCCAACATGAAGGAGGAGCTGGCCAAGGAGGGCGTCATCTTTGTCGGCTCGACGGAAGGACTGAAGGAGCATCCGGAAATCTTCCGCAAGTTTTTCGGCAAGGTCATTCCCATCGGGGACAACAAGTACAGCGCCCTCAACAGCGCGGTCTTTTCCGGTGGTTCCTTCATCTATGTCCCGCCAGGAGTAAAGGTTAAGCAGCCCCTGCAGGCCTACTTCCGGATCAATGCGGAGAACTTCGGCCAGTTCGAGCGGACCCTCATCATTGCTGACGAGGGAGCCGAAGTCACCTACATGGAAGGGTGCACCGCCCCGCAGTTTGAGACTTCCACCCTCCACTCCGCGGTCGTCGAGCTGGTGGCCCTGAAAGGTGCCAAGATCCAGTACATCACGGTGCAAAACTGGTCCGCCAACGTCTTCAACCTCGTGACCAAGCGCGGCATGGCCATGGACGATGCGGAAATCAAGTGGATTGACTGCAACATCGGCAGCCGCCTGACGATGAAGTACCCGGGCGTCATCATGCGCGGACCCGGGGCCCGCGGGGAAGTGCTCTCCATCGCCCTGGCCCACGACGGCCAGCACCAGGACACGGGGGCCAAGATGATTCACGCCGCCGACAACACCACCTCGAACATCATTTCCAAGTCCATCTCCATCGGGCACGGCCGCTCGACCTATCGCGGTGTAGTGAGTATTCCGCGACAGTTGAAGGGCTGCAAGAACAACACCGAGTGTGACGCCCTCCTCATCAACACCAATTCGCGGACCGACACCTACCCGGCGATCACGGTCCGGGGCAATCAGAGCACGGTCCAGCACGAGGCCAGTGTATCCAAGGTCAGCGCGGAGCAGATTTTCTACATGATGCAGCGCGGGCTGCCGGAGGACGAGGCCATGAGCCTTGCCGTCAACGGCTTTGTCAACGACCTGATCCGGGAGTTCCCGATGGAATACTCAGTGGAACTGAAGCGCCTCATCGACCTTGAAATGGAAGGCTCCGTGGGCTGACGCCAACCCCCATCCGGCAACACATCGTGGAAAAAAAACCGAAGAAAGAAGACATGTCCGAGACACTCGAATTACCGACCCTTTCCCTTGGAGATCCCCAGACCTTCACCCGGCACCAGGAACTGACCAGCCTCGGCGTGGACTGGTTTGCCGAACAGCAGGCGGATGCCTGGAAGCGCTACCAGGCGCTTCCCCTGCCCGTCCGTACGGATGAAAAGTGGCGCTTTGCCAACCTGCAGCGCCTGAAGGAACTGGACACTTTCCAGCCGGCAGCCATCGGGGACGCGGACACCGCGATCATCGCCGCCCAGTCGCATCGACTCGAGAACGTGGCTGGCCGGATCATCCTGGCCGATGACACCCTGGCCGCGCCCATCGAGCTGGCGGAAGGACTGGCCGAGAAGGGGATCATCTTCACCACCCTGCCGGACGCCATTGTCAAGCACTCGGACCTCGTCAAGGAGTACTTCATGCAGCAGACGCCCGAACTGGGTTCGGAAAAGCTGGAAGCCCTGCATGTGGCCCTGCTCCGCAACGGCGTATTCCTCTACATTCCGGACAACGTGGAAGTCGAGGACCCGTTCGTGGTCTACAACTGGGCCGTGGCCGACAAGGGCGCCCTCTTTCCCCACACGCTATTTGTCGCGGGCAACCATTCCAAGGCCAGCCTGATTGAGTTCCAGGAAGGAACCGGCAAGGAGACGAGCCACCTTGTCGTGGCCAATGCGCATCTTTTCGCCGGCAATGGTTCCAAACCGAACCACACCATTGTCCAGAACTGGAACCTGAACACCCTCAGCTTCCAGCTCAATACCAACAACGCGCTAAACGACACGGTCTCCAAGAGCACGCTCATCAATGTTGGTTCAGTGCAGGCGCGGCAGGAGGTCCACGGGAAGATTTTTGGCAGCGGAAGCAACGTCGAGATGTATGCCCTCAATGTCCCCACCGGGCTCCAGGAATTCGACCAGCGGACCCTGCAGACGCACATTGCGCCGCACAGCCGCAGCGACTTGCTTTTCAAGAACGCCCTGGTCGACAAATCCCGGACCATCTTTTCCGGACTGATCATTGTCGAGGACGAGGCCCAGCAGACGGACGCCTACCAGACCAACAACAACCTCATGTTGAGCGAGGAGTGTGAGGCCAATTCCCTCCCCGGCCTGGAAATCAAGGCCAACGACGTCAAGTGTTCCCACGGCGCGACCACTGGACGCATCGTCGATTCGGAACTGTTCTACTTCCTTGCCCGGGGCATTCCCCGCAAGAAGGCCCAGGAACTGATGGTCTTCGGCTATTTCGAGGAGATTGTCGGCAAGCTGGAGAACAGCGAGCTGGCCGGCTACGTCCGCGAACTGGTGCAGCACAAGTTTACCGACTAGGCCCCCCGAAAAACACCAATAGCTCTTCAAATGGATTCAGAACGCACAGTCAGTCGTGACATTACCGCTACAATTGTCCCCTATGGTGACGCGGTGACCATTCCCGCGGGGACGCGGGTCAACATCACCCATCGCCTCGGTGGAAACTTTACCGTCACCTGGGAAGGCGGCATGGCGCAGATCAACGGCAGCCAGGCCGATGCCATCGGCGAGGAGATCCCCGCCGTGGAAACGGATGCCGGCGCCGAGGCCCACGCCGGTCCGCCCAGCGATGACAAGGTCTGGGCGGCATTGAAGAAGGTTTATGATCCGGAAATTCCGGTCAACATCGTCGACCTCGGGCTGATCTACAGCATGGAGGTCATCCAGGAACCCGATTCCGGCGACTACCACGTCCGCGTGGACATGACCCTGACGGCCCCCGGCTGCGGCATGGGGCCGGTCATTGCCCAGGATGCCAAGTACAAGGTGGAGCAGGTGGCCGGTGTCACCCAGGCCCACGTCGACATTGTCTGGGATCCCCCGTGGCACCAGGACATGATCTCCGAAGAGGGGAAAATGGAACTGGGGCTTCTTTAGATTTTTTGGAACCACATAAAGCACAAAAGGCACAGAATCGATTTTTTGTGCCTTTTGTGCTTTATGTGGTAAACAAAAAAGGCGCCTTCCGCAATCGGAAGACGCCTTTGAAATTTTGTCGCGGAATCTCCGCTACATGCCTTAGTTCTTGAGCGCGGCCTGGGCGGCTGCGAGGCGGGCGACCGGAACACGCGGCGGGGAGCAGCTGACGTAATCCAGGCCAACCGAGTCGAAGAAGCGGATGGAATCCGGGTCACCGCCGTGCTCACCACAGATGCCCAGCTTGAGCTTCTTCTTGACCGAACGGCCCTTGGTGGCAGCTGTCTGGACGAGCTGGCCAACACCGGTCTGGTCAAGGCTGGCAAACGGATTCTGGGTGAAGATTTCCTTGTTGCGGTAATCGTCGAAGAAGCCGCCCATGTCGTCCCGGCTGAGGCCGAGGGTGGTCTGGGTAAGGTCATTGGTCCCGAAGCTGAAGAACTCGGCGACCTCGGCAATCTCGTCGGCGGTAACCGCGGCCCGCGGGATTTCAATCATGGTCCCGACGGTGTAGCGGATCTTCACCTTCTTGGCAGCCATGACTTCCTTGGCCACGCGGTGGACGATTTCCACCTGATCCTTGAGCTCGGCCTGGAAGCCGACCAGCGGGATCATGATTTCCGGATTCACCTTGATTGGCTTCTTGAGCTTACCGACCTGGGCAGCGGCCTCGAAGATGGCCCGGGCCTGCATCTCGGTGATTTCCGGATAGCTGACCCCGAGACGGCAACCACGGTGACCAAGCATCGGGTTTTCCTCGTGGAGGGCCTTGACGCGCTCAGTGATGGTTTCCTGTTCCACACCGAGCTTGGTGGCCAGCTGGCGACGGGTGGTGTCGTCATGCGGCAGGAACTCGTGCAGCGGCGGGTCGAGGAGGCGGATGGTGACCGGGAGACCCTTCATGGCCTTGAAGAGGCCGGCGAAGTCACGGCGCTGGAATGGCAGGAGCTTCTTCAGGGCGCCCCGGCGCTCGGCTTCGCTGCCAGCGAGAATCATCTGGCGCATGTAGTCGATGCGGTCGCCTTCAAAGAACATGTGCTCCGTCCGGCAAAGCCCGATACCCTCGGCACCGAGATTGACGGCCGAGGCGGCCATGTCCGGTGTGTCGGCGTTGGTGCGGACATTCAGCTTGCGGTACTTGTCGGCCCACTTCATGACGGTGGCGAAGAGCTGGTAGGTGTAGCTCTTGGCTGGCTTGAGCTTACCTTCAAGGACGCTCTTGACCTCACTGTCGGTGGTTTCGATGGCCCCGGCGAAAATGTCCCCGGTAGTACCGTTGATGGAGATGAAATCCCCTTCCTTGAGGAGGGTCTTGCCGGCGAGAAGCGTCTTCTTCTCGTAGTTGATCTTGACGCCGGTGGCACCACAGATACAGACCTTGCCCAGCTGACGGGCAACCAGCGCGGCATGCGAGCTGACACCCCCGCGGGAGGTAAGGATACCTTCGGAAGCGAGCATGCCCTTCAAGTCTTCCGGGGAAGTCTCGACACGGCAGAGGATGACCTTGCGGCCGGCCTTCACTTCACGCTCGGCCGTCGAGGCGGAGAAGACAATGTGTCCACTGGCGGCACCCGGGCCGGCCGGCAGGCCGGAAGCAATGACCTTGGAGGCGGCTTCCGCCTTGGGGTCGAAGATCGGGACCAGCAGGGAGTCAATCGACTCGGCCGGGATCTTCTGGACAGCCATCTCGCGGGACATCAGGCGCTCCTTGTTCATCTCGACGGCAATGCGGACAGCGGCGAGACCGGTGCGCTTGCCGTTACGGGTCTGAAGCATGTAGAGCACGTTGTCCTCAACCGTGAACTCGAAGTCCTGCATGTCCTTGAAGTGGCGTTCCAGCTTCTTGCAGACATCTTCCAGTTCGGCGTGGGCGTGTGGCATTTCGTCAGCCAGCTGGGCAATCGGCTTCGGGGTCCGGACACCGGCGACAACATCCTCGCCCTGGGCGTTGATGAGGTATTCGCCGTAGAAGACCTTTTCACCATTGGCCGGGTCACGGGTGAAGGCCACACCAGTGGCACACTCTTCGCCCATGTTACCGAAGACCATCGCCTGGACGTTGACCGCGGTACCCCACTCGGAAGGAATGTTGTACTTCTGGCGGTAAACGACGGCGCGCTCGTTGCCCCAGGACTGGAAGACAGCGCCAACCGCTCCCCAGAGCTGCTCGTAGGCATCCTGCGGGAAGCTCTTCCTGGTGCGCTGGCGGATGAGGGCCTTGAAGCGCTTGACCAGCTCCTGCAGGTCCTCGGCTGTGAGGTCGGTGTCATTCGGCTTCTTGAGCTCCTTCTTGAGCTTGTCCATGACTTCCTCGAACGGCTCATGCTCGTGCTCCCCGCGGGGCTGGACGCCCATGACGACGTCACCGTACATCTGGATGAAACGGCGGTAGCAGTCGTAGGCAAAGCGGGCGTTGCCGGACTTCTTGGCCAGGCCGGCGACGGTCTCGTCGTTCAGGCCAAGGTTCAAAATGGTATCCATCATGCCCGGCATGGATTCGCGGGCACCGGAACGGACCGAGAAGAGCAGCGGGTTGGTCTTGCTGCCGAACAGCTTGCCCTGCTCCTTCTCCACCTGCTTGACGGCTGCCTTGACTTCGGCCTCGAGCCCCTTGGGGTACTTGCCCTTGTTGGCGCTGAAGTAGGTACAGACTTCGGTGGTGATGGTGAATCCGGGAGGAACCGGCAGGCCAATGGCGGCCATTTCCGCGAGGTTGGCACCCTTGCCTCCAAGGAGCTCCTTCATTTTGGCGTTACCATCGGTCTTCTTGCCGAATGCGTAAACGGATTTGACGGTCGCCTTGGTGGCGCGCTTCCGCTTGGCCGCGGCTGGCTTGGTTTTCTTTTTGCTGGCTTTAGCTGGCATGCTTGATACTTGATTCGAGTTGTATAGTGATGATGACCCCGGAGGGTCAGCGGTAAGAAAAACTGGCGAAATTAGACCGAATGCCCTTTGTGTCAATGAGTAACGTCCCCAATGTCCAACGACCCATCCAGTGAACAGCCCGAATACGACCTGCCCACGGTCGATTCCATTGATGACCTGCCTCAAAACGAGGACGAGGCGGGCCAGATGAGCTTCCTCGACCACCTTGAGGAGCTGCGCTGGACTCTCTTCAAGAGCTTCATCTCCTTCGGGGTGGCCTGTATTCTCGTCGGGGTCTTCATCGCCCAGTTTTCGGACATCCTCCGCTGGCCCTTTGACTTTGCCGTCAGCGGGCGGGAAATCGAGATGTCGGGCCTCATCAACACCTCCATCCTCGGGGTGTTCTCGGTTATCTTTTATCTTCTCCTCGGCGGCGGGTTGGCCCTGTCGCTGCCGTTTATCCTCTACTTCGTGGGGAGTTTTGTCGCCCCGGGACTCAATGAGCGGGAACTGAAGCTGCTCCGCCCGGCCTGCACGGCGGCTTTTGTCCTCTTTCTCGCCGGTGTCGCCTTCAGTTTCTTCATTCTTGTCCCGGCGGCCATGCGGGCCTCCATCATCTTCAACGAGATGCTCGGGTTTGCCCCGCTGTGGACGGCCTCCAGCTACTACGGCCTCCTCACCTGGATGGTCCTCGGGGTCGGGCTTGCCTTCCAGTTTCCCCTTGTGCTGCTGATCCTGGTCTACCTCGAAATCATCAGCCATGCCCAGCTGGTCGGCTTCCGGCGCTATTCGATTGTCATCTTCCTCTGCATGGGGGCGCTGGTCACCCCGACCACCGATCCGGTGACCTTTATCCTCCTCGCCTTCCCAATGTCGCTCCTCTACGAGCTGGCCATTTTCGGGGCCAAGCGGATTGAGGGACGTATCCGGGTAGAGGAAGCGGACGACTAAAGCAAGGTCATCGCCGGTTGCGGATATCGGCCGCGGAGCGGCCATATCCCACAGCCCAGGGCAAGCCATCCGGAGCCCCGCCAATCATCAGCCGCGGAGCGGCCATATCCCAAAGCCCAGGGCAAGCCATCCGGAGCCCCGCCAATCATCAGCCGCGGAGCGGCCATATCCCACAGCCCAGGGCAAGCCATCCGGAGCCCCGCCAATCATCGGCCGCGGAGCGGCCACATCTCAAAGCCCAGGGCAAGCCATCCGGAGGATGGCGCGGCCCTGGGATCGGCGTCCCCGATAAATTGAGGAGCCCCAGCGGGGCGACATGATGGAGGCCGAAGCGCGGGGAGTATGTCGCCCCGTTGGGGCTCCTAACTTTTTTCGCCCCGTTTTCCCGGGGCTGCGCCATCCTCCGCCCTACGGGCTCCGGATGG
>JBFOLZ010000011.1:0-25300 GCA_040830445.1 Puniceicoccaceae bacterium | reverse complement strand
GGGAAAAGACGAAGATCTGCTGGGACAAGTGGCCCGGAATGTAATTCGGGAGCGCGTCGGGAATGATGGAAATGCCAAACGCGGTCTTCTCGATGACCGGGACCTTGTCCTCGGGGCGGGTCGTGCGCTCGGATTTGGGCAGTGCTTTGCTCATGGACGAGTAAGGGGTAAATCAATAGGTTCTCAGGGGGGAGATAATACTGGTTTGGGTGCTTCCGTATCCATTAACGAGTCAACAGGCATTGGAGGCGTTGAATGGGGATTAATTTTTGAATAGTTCAACACGTAATAATTAAAAGCACTTTCCAAGGGTGTGGAAACGCCTAACTTATGACGCACTTTGAAAGGTGCATCAAACCAAGCACCTGGATCTTGAGACCCATGAAACGAGCATTCCGCCTCACGCTCCTGTTTGTCGCAGCGGCCGCCCCCATTGCGGCCCTTGCCGCCGAACGCCTGAACGTCCTCTTCATCATGACGGACGATCTCAACAACAACATGGGCGCCTACGGGCATCCGCTGGTTCAGACCCCCCACATGGACCGCCTCGCCAGCGAGGGACTGGTCTTCGTCAAGGCCTACTGCAACTATCCCCAGTGTGGCCCCTCCCGGGCCAGTTTCATGACCGGACTCTACCCTGAACAGAGCGGGGTGACCCGCCTGCGCCGGATGTTTCGCGACTATGTTCCCGATGTGGTGACCCTGAGCCAGCACTTCATGAACAACGGATACACGGCGGCGCGCGTGGGGAAGATCTATCACTACGACAATCCGGACGGCATCGGCACCCATGGACATGATGACAAGCACTCCTGGACTGAGCGCATCAACCCGGTGGGGAGGGATTTTCACGAGGAGCACCTCGTGACGGCCATCAGCGACAAGCCCATCGGGGGCACCCTCAGCTGGATGGTGGCCGAGGGAACCGATGAGGAGCAGACCGACGGAAAAGTCGCCACCGAGTCGATCAAACTGCTGGAAAAGTACGCGGCGTCCGGGGAGCCCTTTTTCCTCGGGGTCGGCTTCTTTAAACCCCACACGCCCTTCGTGGCCCCGAAAAAGTATTTTGACCTCTACGATCCGGCGGATATCGAGATTCCGCGGGTACCGACCGGCTACTTTGACACCCTTCCCTATCCGGCCATGAGAACACTGAAGGTCAGGCGTGACCAGGTCGACCTGCCGGAGGAAACCAAGCGTACCGCCATCCATGCCTACTATGCCACCATCAGTTTCCTCGATGCGCAGGTCGGCCGGGTACTGAATGTGCTGGAGGAACTGGGGCTCGCGGACAACACGATTGTCCTGTTCAGCTCGGACCATGGCTACCATATGGGCGAACACGAACATTTCCAGAAGACCACCCTGTTTGAGCAGTCCGCCCGCGTGCCCCTCATCCTCTCCCTGCCCGGCATGACAACCCGCGGCCAGCGGACGAGTTCCATTGTAGAGATGATCGACTTCTACCGCACCCTGGGCGATCTGGCGGGGCTCCCCGAACCGCCGCCGTACGTCCAGGGGGTCAGTTTCGCCCCCGTGCTGAAGGACCCCGCATACCAGCCGCGGGAGTCCGCCCTGATGTATCTGTGGGGCGGCTACACCCTCCGGACCAACCGTTACCGCTATACGTGGTGGCCCCAAGCGGAAGGATTGAAGGCGGAACTTTACGATCACCTCAACGACCCGGGTGAGATGGTCAACCTCGCCGGCGATGCAAACTACGCCGATGTCCAGCAATCCCTCCATGCACTCTGGGAAGAGCGGGTCGAAGGGGCCTCCGTCACCCCCACCGGCCTGTCATTCACACCCCCCGAACCGGATGACAACGGTATTTCCACCAAGGACGCCATCCGACTGTTCAATGAAGGGAAAATGTGAAAAGAATCTGGAGATGAGTTTCGGAAATTGGCAACACGATGAGCTGGGTCTCCCCAGCTACCATTACACCGGGGACATCCCTTGGGAAGAGAACACGGGCCAGATTCAGGAGGATCCCTACTTTATCCTCGGCAATGACCGGCTGACACTCTTCACCCATGTCAGTGGCGCTTACCAAATGATCACAGGTGAGCGCAGCTGGATGAAAGTCAACCATCTCAAGGATTTCCTCGGAAGCAACTCCGCCGAGATCCAGGCAGGTGACGAACCGCCCCATGCCCTGACCGGCAAGGAGAGTGCTTCGGCCCAGTCAGCAAGGAAGACGTTTGGAACCGGATTCGCGCGGTTTGAGTACGGTCTCCAGGGGATCAACTGCACGCGAATACTGACTGTCCTGCCGGGCAAAGAAGTGGGCGCATCCATTCCCGTCCTGCGCATTGATATCCGGCTCCATAACACCGGCAATTGCAATCAACGCATCATCTTCCGTGAATCCTTCGGGGTCAGGCATCGCATGCTGAGCGCGCAGTATGCCCCTGACGACTATCCAAAAATCCAGTACATTCAGCAACTGGCGCAGCAGGATGAGCAGTTCGTCCGTCTCACGACTACATCCACCAGCAAGGATCCCCACAGGCTGGTTCCGCCCGAATCACGCGCCAAGTTTGATGCCCATGCACCGGATGTATACATGGCTGTGGCCGACATGCCGGGCTCTCATGTCAAAGCGGAATCCGACGCGGCGGGGCATCACACCCTGACAGCAATGAAAGAGGCAGAATTTGCCCCCGGGGATTCAGCACAAATGACCGTCTTCATCGGTCTCTGCTTCGAGCAGCGTCGGGATGATCCGGAACAGCATCTGGCCACCCTTGAGGCTGCCCACGGGGCTTCGGACCAGATACCCTATCGCCGGCAGTGG
This sequence comes from Puniceicoccaceae bacterium, assembly GCA_040830445.1. Lineage (GTDB taxonomy): Bacteria > Verrucomicrobiota > Verrucomicrobiia > Opitutales > Oceanipulchritudinaceae > Oceanipulchritudo. Next base: position 22,500 of record JBFOLZ010000011.1, on the reverse strand, counting down.
GCCCATCGGCTGCCCACATTGGGGGATGAGACAGATGTCGAGTTGCGACGTGAAATGATTTGGAATGCCTACGTCCTGGAGGCCATGGCGACGTACAGCCTGTTCTTTGGCGAAACCTACATCCCCCAAGGCACCGTTTATGATTACGGCACAGGTAACACGGCCGCCCCGAGGGACCACCTGCAGCATCTGCTTGGCGTCATTCCTCATAATCCGGAACTGGCACGATCCTGCCTCCGGTTCGTCATGAACAAGGAAATGCCCAATGGGTGTATTGTCTACACGGAACAGGGGTATGGTCACACCTCAGATCTAATGTGGCACACCAGCGACCAGCAGCTCTACCTCATCACTGCGCTCGCCGAATATTGCCGCATTTCGGGTGATTATGAGTTTCTCCAGGAGGAAGTGCCCTACTGCTATGCCGGCGGAGAGACACAAGGAAGTGTTTTCGAGCACATTGAACGAGCCTATGTCTACTTCCGGGATGAAGTCGGACTGGGCCTTCATGGCCTGCCCCGCATCATGAATTCCGACTGGAACGATGGGATCTTCTACCATCGCCCGCTGGCCCCCTATTTCTGGGCAGCCTCCTCACACATGAATGCTGCCATGGCTTCTGTCGTCCTCGCTCAATTGGCTGACATGCTCCAGGAGGCAACGGACCGCAGTATCCTTTCCTCCGAGCAGACAGAAGCGCTTATCGTTTCCGTACTCAGCTATCGCGAAAGTATCACCACATCCCTGATGAAGGACATGGAGGGGCGCAGCTTCGCCCGTCGAGCCTGGTTAACGATTGATGAGTCAATTGGGAGCGACTCCATGTTTCTCGAACCGCAGGGCTTCCTACTTCAGATCCCGGAGTATGAGCCTGATCGGAAAACCCGGCTCGTTGAAGAGATTCACTCCCGCCTGGGCGGTGAAGCAATCGGTTGCCGTCACATCGAAAAACCACAGGACGACGAAGGGATCATGCAAGCACCCGGAGAGGGTGAAAATGCCGGGATGTGGTATGCCTTGCAAGGGCCACTTATACTCGGAGTGAATGAAGTCGATCCCGGACTGGCCCTTGCGATGCTCAAACAAATGGGACCGACGAACTACGCTCGTCACTTTCCGCACATTTGGGTTGGTCACTGGACCAGTTCCGACGCCATCAATACCTCCTTCTCGCCTCTCGAGGGCGAGGTCAACAGCCAGTTTCGCCAGTTACAGGATGTCCCCGGGTTCTGCGCCCATCCCCACGCCTGGGCCCTATATGTTTATAGCCGGATCAAGGAGCAGTAGACCGCTCATTCAAGCCAGGATTCCTCCTCATTCAATCTCCGAGAAACCCTTCTGATAGTGTCCGGGGCTCATTCCGATTGATAAACGAAATAATCGATAGAAATAGCTTAAGTGCTCAAAGCCGCACGCCCAGGCCACCTGCTCGACTGATAGTTCGTTTGCCCGCAGTAATGCAGCCGCCCGATCAACGCGGGCCTTCTGCAGGGACTGTATCGGTGTGCGGCCTGTCTGCCGCTTGCAAAGCCGGCGGAAATGGGTCGGCGTGCAGCCAATCTTCCTTGCCTCGGCGACAAAGTCCCACCGGCGTTCCGGTTCGGCGGCGACGGCCTGAAGGACAGCCCGGACCCGGACGGCGGATCCGCTTTGTGGAAAGGGATGTTTTGGCTGCTGGTGCAGTTTCAGGAAGAGGCCTTCAAGCGCATGGGTAATCGCCGGGCTGTCCGGGGCTTCCACCGCGAGCCGCTCCAGCAGATCATCGAAAGCGAGGACAAATGCGTCCGGATCGTGAACCGGACGGGGCGATGATTGAGGTGTGCATCGTGGAAAGAGGCCTCCGTTAACCCACGCTTTCGTGCGGGGCCCATTAAAGGAGATGAAGCGATTGTTCCAATGCCCGTCGACAGGTCCATAGCGCCACCGCTCACCCGGCCAGGTAAAGAAGACAAGCGGCGCTTGTTTGATCAGCCTGCCCGACTCCGTTCCCCAGTAGATGCGTCCACTGTGTACGTAACTGATGACGTAATTCGCCAAAACACCATCGACGTGCTGCCGACTGGCCGGCGTGTGATTGAAGCGGAAAATACGCAAGCCGCTAAAGTACTTCATGGTTTGTATTGTGGAAGAATAGGTTTGCCTGGTCAATAGACGAAGGGACTGTAATCGCTTAGACTGTCCTCCATGAGACCAACCTTACCGCCCCTGACCCATCCCTGGATGAAATGCATCACCGTCGGCACGGCCTACGAACTGCTGCGTGAGGACATGCGCAACCAATTGCGCTTTCTGCAGAAGACCATCGGCTACGAATTCATCCGATTCCACTGCACCTTCCATGACCACCTCGCCATCGTGATGCCGAACGAGGACGGCTCGGTGCGCTACTGCTGGGCCCTCTTCGACAAGGTCTATGACTTCCTCATGGAGGTCGGCCTGCGCCCGATCATGGAGCTGAACCCGATGCCGGATGCCATCGCCTCAGGAGATACCAAGTGGGGCTACTACCAGATGAACGTGACCCCCCCGAAGTCGATGGAGGCATGGGAGGACCTCGTCAGCTCCTGTGTGGAGCACTGTATCGAGCGCTACGGTCAGAATGAGGTCCTGCAGTGGCACTTCGAGGTTTGGAACGAGCCCAACCTGAAACCCTTCTGGACCGGTACGATGGAGGAGTACTTTGAACTCTATGCGGCCTCGGCCCGGGCCGTGAAGGGAGTCGACCCGCGCCTGACAATCGGTGGGCCGGCCACGGCGGGCGGCAAGGGCTGTGGATGGATCATGCCGCTCCTGGAGTACTGCAAATCCAATGAGGTGCCGGTCGACTTTATCACCTTCCACAACTACGCACAGGGTGAGTACTGTACCTACCATAGCCGGGTCGGCTCGCCGCATGAGCCGGGCATGGCCTTCACCGATGAGTTCAAGGAGACCAAGGAGGCACTGGTAAAAGCGGGCTATGCCGACATGCCCATCTACATCACTGAGTGGAATGCCCAGCACTGCGGTGATAACGGCCGCGCCCAATGGGTTGGCAACAATGATTGCAGCCGCCTGCTGGGCGGGGCGTCGGCCATCTTCCTGGCCACTGAAACAGAGCCCTATGTGGACATGCTCGGCTACTGGACGGCCAGCGACATCCGCTTTGAACCGGGGATGACCAACCAGCCCTACGGAGGCCAGCATCAGCATACCGGCCTCCTCACAATCAACGGCCTGCCCAAGCCGATTTACCATGCATTCAAATGGCTCTCCCGCATGCAGGGGCCGCGCTATGAAATTGAGTTCAGGGCCAAACCAAGGCTGGGCCGCGCCCTTGTCACGCATGAGATCATCGGCACCCACCTGCTCGCCTGGAACATGCACGTGCCGGACCTGGAAGCGAACCCCTACCCCACCGAGGTCTGGCAGGAAACAGTGACCATTCCCATGCCGGAGACCTTTGCGGACGGGACTGTGGTGGAACTGGTCATCGGCACCCTCAAGGAACGTGAAGGCAGCGCGTATGAGTGCTGGGGGGACATGGATGAGCCGCACTCCCTCACCCGCATGCAGCACGAGCTGCTTGAGTCCGCCTCGCAGCCGGGATTTGAGCGTCGCCTGGCCAGGGTCGTTGACGGAGCCGTGGCATTTCACCTTCACCTTGGCCGTGACGAGGTCGTCTTTGTGCAGGCACTCAGGGCTGGCCGGGAAGTCGCCACAGGGAATGAAGCTTTCCGTGACGACATCAATGCCTCGCTTGATTACTCCGATAAAAACCGGCAGTAGTCCATTATGAGCGAACTCCTGCTGGAACACGCGGCCCTTGCACTGGCAATCATCGTCGTAACCCACTTCATCGGCGCGATTGCCGTCTTTGGTTCCAGCCTGCTCGCCGTGCCACCGCTTCTCCTGCTCTATGGTCCGGAATCACTCCCCCTGGTGCTGTTCGTCCTCGTTATTGTTGGCCTCTTGCAGGCAATCCTACTGGCCATGCGGAACTGGCGTGCCGCGGATGGGCGCTTCTGCTTCCGCCTCCTGCTCGGATCTGCCACCGGACTCCCGCTGGGCATGGTCTTAACCTCTGTTTTGCCCGGGCGGGCGGTCATGATCCTGCTCGGTCTGCTGACCCTCGCCGCAGGTGTGTCCAATGGTTTGTCTGCCCGTATCAAGCCATCGGCACGGGTCCGCCGCTGGGCCTTCCCCATTGCCCTTGCCACGGGCCTGATCCACGGGGCCTATGCCTCGGGCGGGACCGTTCTCGTTGCCTATGCCCAGCGGGCCATGCCGGACCGGGACACCTTTCGCGCGACCCTCGCCGTCTACTGGACCCTCCTCAATATCGGCTTTGTGGCCGCGCTCTTCATCAGGGCCAGGCCAGATGGCCCGGCACTCCTGATGACCGGGACCGTGGCGATGATTGTCCTCTCCGTCACCGTCCTCGCCGACCGCACGGCCCGGCACATCAATCCCAGGCACTTCCAATGGGGAGTCAGCGCGCTCCTCGTGATTTCCGGCCTGGCCTTGCTGGGAAGCCAGGTTTAGACGGTTGCACCCGTGCCCTGGAACCGGGATTATTGCTGCCAATTCAACACGTATAATGGATGTTATGTTTTCACGGACACCCGGGTTTCTAGCATTTGTTCCTGTTCATTAACAAAACCAAACCCCGAACCCAGAATTGTAAAACCCCAGAACAATGAAGACACCAACCTATCCCCTTAAACCCAATAGATTTCTACTCCCGCTTCTACTGATCCTGGCCACGATACCGGCCTCGGGACAAACGGAACCGAATGATGATCAAGTATTTGAGCTGTCTGCCTTCGAGGTGGCGGTGGAGGAGGACCGCGGTTATTTCTCGCCCAATTCGGTCGTGGCAACCGGCTTCTCCCAGGAAATCTTCAAGACGCCCCTGAACATCGCCGCCCTGACGGAGGAATTCCTTACCGATGTGGGAAGCCAATCGCTGGAGGATGCCATGGGCTACATCGGGGGCGTGACCCTCGAAACGAACCTCACGGTACCCAACCAACGGTTCCGGGCACGGGGCTTCGTCACCCAGTGGACGAGCCGGAACGGCATTAATTTCTATGGTAGCCTAGGCGTCGAAAACATCGACCGGATCGAGGTTGTCCGGGGCCCTTCCTCGGTGTTTTTCGGCCAGGTGTCCCCAGGAGGTGTGGTCAACTTCACGACCAAACGGGCTAGCTTCAACAAGAAGACCGACGTGAAGCTCCAGTACGGGTCCTATGACCACTACTATGCCAACTTCGGCACCCAGGGACCGCTCTGGGAGGATGGCCCCGTCGCCTACCGCTTTTACGCCAGCTACCTCGACAAGAAGGACTGGCGGGACTTCGAGTTCGAGGAACGTTATTTCATCTACGGTGGCCTGCAGTGGCGGGTCAATCCCCGGCTGAAGTTCTTCCTCGAATATGAGCAGACCGAAGCGGACTACATGTACGCGCATGGGTTGCCCCGTGGCAACAAGGTCTGGGTGGAAACGATGAAGGACCTTCCGGAAGAAATGATCGACCTGGCCCTGACTGATCCCCGCTACGATCCGAACCGCTGGGAACCGGAAGAATTCGCGCAGTTGCTCTTCAATTCGAACTTCCCGAAGTTCAAGGAGGACTATGAATCCATCTTCGGGGGAGATATCGGTGGTCAGATCAGTGATGCTGTTCCCCAAGCCACCCCGCGGGGCCGGAAGTTCAACCAGTCGGGGCCCTATGGCTGGCGGTACTTTATCAACGAGATCTTTACCGCGGAGATGAACTGGAATCCGGTCGACTGGCTAAGCATCCGGGCCATCCATGTTGACAATTACAGTTTCCGGCCCGGGTTTACCGCCACAGCCGCTTATACCGAGATTATATCGGCGGACGGCAGCTTCCGCACCTCTCTCCCAACCCAGCAGATGCACAAGAACAATTCCGCCCACTCCGCCGTGGAAGCGGTCCTTGAGTTTGATGCTATTGGTGGGTCCCACCGCATTTTGCTGGGTGGCTCCTACTATGATGACCAATACAGCACGGAGCGCTTCCTCGATGCCCCGAGCCGGCCTGATTGGAATGACACCTCATGGAACGTCGCAAGGAGCGGATACATTGATCGCTCCACCAGGGATTGGGTGATTGTGGAAGACGCACCTTTAGGTTACTGGAATATCCGGGATTACATCCAGTTTGATGAAGGGCACTTTCCCACCGGAGAGGGTGTTGATATCTTTACCCGTGCCTACTATACCTCCTATGTTGGGAAGTTCCTCGAGGACAGGCTGGTCCTCATGGCCGGCATCCGGGACGAAACCTATGTCCGCCGTCAACTCGTTGATTTTGAGCGGTCGGAGGAAGAAGGCGCTCGTGCCAGTTACGAGGAAAAAACGCCCATGGCCGGCATTGTTTACGAGTTCAAGGACGGGATCTCCGCCTTTGCCAGTTACAGCCTCGGCTACCTACCGGGTACCGGACGGCTCATCCAGGGGAACCAGCTTACCGTCGATGAACTGAACCTCACAGGTGGCAACAAGGAAGGGGAAGGCATCGAATTAGGGTTCAAGGCACGGACAGAAGACAACCGCCTCTCCGGCACCCTCTCCTTATTCCAGATCAGCTTCACGAACGACATTCGGACAAAGGACTGGGCACGTACCGACGCGGATCCGCGCAACCAGAATGACGATCCGTTTGACGACGTGGTCTGGTTTACCGTCGGCGGTGACTCCCAGACTCAGGGGATGGAAGTGGACTTCATCTATACCCCAATTCCGGAACTGCAAATGGTGGCCAGTTGGTCCTATATCTGGCAAGCCGAGGTTCTCGAGAACCTTTCCCAGCCGGAGCAACAGGGATCCCGCTTCGCCAACACCCCGAAGCATAGCGGATCGCTCTGGACAAAGTACAGTTTTCGGGAAAAGTGGGAAGGATTGAGCATCGGCTTCGGTGTCAAGTACAACGGCTGGGTATGGCAAAAGATTCAGCCTGATCGAAGTACTATCCAGGGAGATGCCTACTTTGTCTGTGATGCCTTGATCGAATATAGAACTCAGATTCGTGATATTAATACGCGTTTCGCCCTCAATGTGACCAATCTCTTCGACAAGGAATACTTGGCTTCCGCCTTCGGTGCCCAATCGGCGGCCGTCCCCGGCGCAGTACGCAAGGTCATGTTCACCGTCGACCTGACCTTCTAAGGAACATGCTGTCTCCCAGTCCGAAAAATATCCTCTTCCTGCTCTCGGACCAGCATCATGCGGATCACATGGGCTGCGCCGGGCACCCACAGGCGATCACCCCGAACCTGGATCGCCTGGCCCGGATGGGGACACGTTTCACGCAGGCCTATACCCAGAACCCGATCTGCCTGCCCAGCCGGGTCAGCCTGCTCTCCGGCCAGTACTGCCATAATCATGGGTTCTACGGAAACCACGCCAGTCCACCGCACAAGCTTCCCTCCTTCCTCGGGTACTTTCGGCAGCACGGATACCGTTCTGCCCTGATTGGAAAGGTTCACCTGCCGGACCAACCGGAGCCCTGGCTCAAGGACCATGTGGACTGCCTGCTCGATACGCCCCAGTATGCGAAGTGGATCCGGGACCGCGGGAAAGAGCCGGACCACATCGGCTGGCCGGAGTTTGGCGGGCAACATACCTCTGACGCCCGGCCCTCCGACCTGTCGTTTGAGGAGAGCTTCGAGGGCTGGTCTGTCGCGAAGGCGCGGGAGTTTATTGAAGCGGGTGGTGAGACACCGTTCTGCATGGAGTTGAGTTTCAACAGGCCGCACCATTCTCTCACCCCTGCCCGGGAATTCTGGGACCTCTACCCGGAGGATCTCCCCATGCCGGATACCTGGCAGCAGGATGATGCCGGTCGCCCGCCCCACTTCCGCAACATGGTGGCCGTGACGAGCAAATACGAGGGTCCGGTCGAGCCACGTGAGAATCTTACCTGGCAGCGCCGCAACTGGAAGGGCTATCTCGCCTGCATCACACACACCGACCACGCCATTGGGCAGATTCTCGATTATCTTGAGGAAAGTGGAAAGCTGAAGGACACCATCATCATCTACGGATCCGATCATGGCGGGTACCACCACAACCATGGCATCCTGGAAAAGGCACCCGGCATTTGCAGCGATGCGGTCTGCAAGGTCCCCTTCATCTGGGCGGGTGCCGGTATTCGGGAGTCCACGACATGCGATGCCCTCGTGGAAAACATCGACCTTGTCCCCACCATCGCCGACCTCGCTGACCTACCCCCCATGGACTGGGTCGACGGAACCAGTATGCGTCCTTTGCTGGAAGGCACCGGCGACGCCATCAAGGAGGAAGCGGTGACGGAGAATCCCCGCAGCAAGGCCATCCGCTGGGACAACTGGCGCCTCGTGCATTATCCCCGGGGCATGTTCGGGAATGAAGATGTAGGGGAGCTCTACGACATCATCAAGGACCCCAACGAGACAACCAATCTCTACGCATCTCCCGCCTATCGCGTCGTGGTTGAGGAAGGCCGCCGGCGCCTGCTTGAGTGGACGATCCGGACCCGGCGTATTCGTTGCTACCACGGTGGCCCGCACAACGGGGAATATGCCGGAGACGGCTTTCTCCCCCGGAAGTTGGATCCTGAAAAGGAGATTGAGGAAGCGAACCGCAAGGGCGAGATCTGGCGCCTCAATTATATGTAATGGCGCGTTGCCCTCCGGACTGACGCCTTGTCCCTATGAAGATTAAAATCCCTTTTCCACCCGACTTCCGGCTGGGGGCCGCCACGGCCGCCTACCAGATCGAGGGCGCGACGGACAAGGACGGCAAGGGCCTCTCCATCTGGGACCAGTATGCCCGCCATTCCGGCCGGGTGCACCTCAATGAGACGGGTGACATCGCCTGCGACCATTACCACCACCTCGACGAGGACCTTAACTTGATGGCGGAGATCGGCCTGCAGGCCTACCGCTTCTCCTTCGCCTGGACGCGCCTCTTGCCGAATGGCACCAGCCGGCTCAACCAAAAGGGACTGGCCTTTTATGACCGGCTCATCGATGGTCTGCTCGAGCGCGGCATCGAGCCCTATGCCACCTGTTTCCACTGGGATTATCCCCTTGCCCTTTATCGGCAGGGCGGGTGGCTCAATCCGAAGTCGGCCGATTGGTTTGAAAACTACGTCACCGTCCTCGCCAAGCATTTCGGGGACCGGATTAGCCACTGGATGACGATCAACGAGCCGCAGATTTTCGTTGCCTTCGGCCACGGGGAAAACAGCTCCGTCAACTACGCTCCCGGCGTCAAGCTGGGCAATGCCGATCTCGTACCGCTGGCCCACAACGTCCTCCGGGCGCATGGCCGGGCCGTCAAGGCACTGCGGGAGCACTGCAAAAAGCCGCCCACAATCGGCTGGGCGCAAGCCTGCAACGCCATGATTGCGACCAATGCCCAGGACGGCGAATTGGTCGAACGGGCCTACCAGCAGCAGTTCTCGATGGAGAACACCCGGACTAATTGGGCCCTGCAGTGGTCCTGGTGGAATGATGCCGCCGTGCTCGGCGAGTATCCCGAGGACGGACTCGCCTACCTTGGCCAGCACCTGCCCAAACGCTGGGAAAGGGACCTGAAGTCCATCTGCCAGCCCATCGACTTCATCGGGCTCAATTGCTACAGCGCCTGGCATATCTTCAGTCGCAATGGCAACGGGGAGATTTCCAGTGTCACCGCATGGGAGCAGGACAATGGATTCCCGGAAACCCACTTCGGTTGGCCGGTTGTCCCGGAGGCCCTCTATTGGGCCCCGAAACACTTCCACCGGCGCTACAATCTGCCCATCATTATCACCGAGAATGGCATGGCCGGGCATGACTGGGTCCACCTCGATGGCAAGTGCCACGATGATCACCGGATCGACTTTACCACGCGCTACCTCCGTGCCCTCAGCAGCGCCTGTGCCGACGGCGTGGACGTCCGGGCCTACTTCCATTGGAGCCTGATGGATAATTTCGAGTGGGGCGACGGATACAAGCACCGCTTCGGGCTCATCCATGTCGATTTCCGCAACCCCGCCCGGCCCCGCACCCTCAAGGACTCCGCCTACTGGTACCACAGCCTCATCGCTGCCCATTCCAGCAGGGATTGAGGGGCAGCAGACCTGGCCACTACAGGCCGGCACTAATGCACATGGGATTACTCACTTCCTCAAGGCCCAACAGAACAGTAGCAATGACGATTTGCCGAAGTTGACCCACAAGGCCCGTCAGGGCCGATCCAGTTCCAGCCGTGGTTGACCGAGATCCGCAATGCGGGTCGAGGGAGGCCACGGGAAACGCGAACGGGAACACAGCCACCCATCCTCTAAGCCGCATCCCGGCGGCCCCAAACAGAAGAAGTCCCGGCCCGCACCAAGGCGAACCGGGACCCCCATACCCTAAAACTCCCAACCTCAAAGAAAAGTCATTCGCGCGTCACTTCATCCGGCGACGCAACATTACCAGGCCCAGCGTGGCGAAGCCGGCCAGTAGTGCATAGGTCGATGGCTCGGGAACGGCGACTTCAGCGTAGGATTCGCCGACACGGATGCTCTCAAACAAGAGGTTCGGACCACCGGAAGCCCTAAGGGAAATCTCTTCTACTATCTGGTTGTCTACCCCCGTTCCACCAGTTGCGGTGAAGGTCCAGCTTCCCGGCTCAGTTGACGGAAGGCTTGAATATGCCAGAATGTTAGTGCCTGCAGTTTCGGCATACAAATTGGCGCTGATATCCCAAGTCGTACCAGTGTTAGTGCCTAGGTTATCGGTAACTGAAAATTTACCCACCACGAAGTACGTTGTGCTATTCGCCAGAGACGCCTGAGCCGTGGAATCAGTGCCTCCAATGCCAATACCAAAAGTATCGTCGCCCTCATATCCTAAGCGGAATGATTGGCCGCTTTCTGTTTGGAAACGTACTGTACCACTGGCAGTGCCCTCGGCTACGCTACTCCAAGTCTCAAAAGTATAACTGAAAAAATATGTATTGCCTATGGTGGTGCCGAAGTTCTTCTCCATGTCCATCCCATTGCCACCCACCTGCATTTCGCTAAACGAATATCCAAAAGGGGACAGAGTAGGTGCTGTAAAGTTGGTTCCACCAGCAAGTAGATTGAAGTTAGCACCACCGGTGCTTTTTGTCCAACCGTTGCTCGAAAGAGAATCCCACGCGCTACCGGCTCCCGTCCCCCCCCCTCCAGGTGTGTAGTTAAAGACTTCCTCAAAAACCAACGCCCCCTGGACGGTGGCAGTGAAGCTGAGTAAAAGTGAAATAAGAATAGTTTTTTTCATTATTAAATAAGGTGAATGGTGAGAATTCTGAACGGAGACGGATGGAATATCCGCGCTCCGGATTGTGAGCCAAAGAAGATGCGGTCAACTCGCGAGGCGGTCATTATTGCCCAAGTTGAATGCGTAAATAAAGGGGTCAGTCCTTGGATTTTGGCATCCGCACCGGTCGCGACCCCCATTGCCGGAAGACATACCAACAAGCCATTATACATACTATATACTTGTTTTACACACTCTATACTGTATGCTTCCCGTATGAAACTCACCATTGACCTGGACAAGGAGCTGCTTGAACGCGTGGTGAAACTGACCGGGGCCCGCACCCGGACAGAAGCCATCAGCACGGCGTTGCGGGAAATTGACCGGCGCGGACAGTTGGTGGCCCTGCTGAGGGAGGGCACCGGTGCCAAGGCTTCCGAGCTGAAGGAAATGTTTGATCCGAAATCGGATCCTGTCCTGCTTCGCGTGGCGGAGGAACAACACCCATATGGCGGAGGAGCCTCATGAGCCGGCCGGTCATGGTCGACAGTTCATGGTACATTGACCAGGCACGTCAGGGAATCGATCCCCTGCAGGAACTGGCTCTGGCGGCGGTTGATCGCGACATCGCCGTCTGCGGATTAATCGCCGCTGAGGTTGGCCGCGGCATGCGACAACGGAAGTTCCTTGACCGCTACCTCCGGGCATGGTCACAGATGCTCTACATCCCCTCCACCCGGCAACGCTGGCAGGAGACCATGGAACTGGCATGGCAACTCGACCGAATCGGCCGGGTCCTCCCGCTGCAGGACCTGCACATCGCCGCCTGTGCCCTGCACATCGGCTCGGTCGTCCTCTCTACGGATGCTCACTTCAAGGACATTCCCGGAATCTCTATGGTCCGGGAAATCTATTAAGGGGTCACCCCGCCATCGGGGAAGAGTGGACCAACAGCGACCGGGTCATCTACCAGGCCGGCAGGCTGCTCCTGCAGGTAAGCTATTGACCGTATCTTCCTCCCGAGTTAGATTCGATCATCATCCCAAACAAGGAGCACCCATGAAAGCCGTCGTACTGGAAAGCAAACAAATCCTCACCCTCCGCGATTTCCCCATCGAGGAGACCCTTGGCCCGCGGGACGTCCGCGTCGCCATCCGGGTGGTCGGAATCTGTGGCAGTGATGTCCATTACTACCAGCATGGGGCCATCGGTCCCTTTGTGGTCCGGGAACCGATGATCCTCGGCCACGAGGCGGCCGGTGAAGTCATCGAGACGGGGGCCGACGTTGCTCACCTTAAGGCCGGCGACCGCGTCTGCATGGAGCCGGGCTATCCGGAGAATCCCGGACGGGCGAGCCATGAGGGCATGTACAATCTGGACCCATCCATCCGTTTCTGGGCCACCCCGCCGGTCCATGGCTGCCTCCGACCCGAGGTGGTCCATCCGGCCGACTTCACCTACAAGCTGCCCGATACGGTCAGTTTCGAGGAAGGGGCCATGGTGGAGCCGCTGGCGGTCGGCATGCATGCCGCGGCCAAGGCCCGCATCCGTCCGGGTGATGTCGCCCTTGTCACCGGGGCCGGCCCGATCGGGCTGCTCACCGCCCTCGCGGCCCAGGCAGCCGGCTGTAGCCACGTTTTCATCACGGATGTGGTTCCCGAAAAGCTGGAGCTGGCGGCCAAGCTGGGATCCGTCACCCCCATCGACGTCCGCAAGGAACCGGTCCGGGAACGGATCCTAGAGGCAACCGGTGGATGGGGGGTTGATTGCGTCTTTGAATCCAGCGGAAATTCCGTTGTCTTTCCCGACATCCTCGCCTCGGTCGCGCCGGGAGGCTGCCTCGTCCTCGTTGGGATGCCCCAGGAACCGGTGCCCTTCGACATCGTGGCTGCACAGGTCAAGGAAGTCCGCGTCGAACACGTTTTCCGCTATGCCCATGTCTTCCAACGGGCCGTCGCCCTCATGGGGAGCGGTCAACTGGACGTTAAACCGCTCATTACCGACACCTTCGCCTTTGAGGACAGCGTGGCGGCCTTCGACTTCGCATCGGCCATGCCGCCGGCCTCGGTCAAGGCACAGATCCAGCTCTAAGGGGAACCCGCTGGCGGATTGCCCGGCCAATCCCTACATTGGCTTGCGGGAGCGGTGCCGCTCGACATCCCCCTTGAGGGGCGCTGCTTCGCGAATGCGCTCGATCAATGCAAGGTAATGCTCGTAGGCTGGATTTCCGGGAACCAGGAGCGCCTTATCCTCCTCGGCACGCTTCTGCTCATCCGCCTCCAGTTCCTTCCGGATTGCGGAAGCCCGCTCGCGGTACCCCTCGTTGGAGATGCCCGCATGTTCAGCCAGCTCGGAGAGCCAGCGGTGGGCGTATTGGACATGGGTCGTCTCATCAATGATGTCAAAGAGCATCATTTCGGCGGATTCCAGGTCCTCCGCGTCGCGGAAGTCCTCATACCCTTCATTCTTGACGATAAAGTGGCCATTCTCCGCAACCATGCCGATAAAGAAAACCGCTTCATAGAGGTCCTTGGGCGTCATCGGTTCATCAGCCAGGGTAAAGTCGAGGTCCGGTTGGCTGACCGTGGTAGCCGGCTTCCCTTCGCTTCGCTGGTTCTCGACGTAGGCCTCGATGAGAACATCATTATTGTAGGGCGTAAAGCCGACATCCTGGAGGTCCAGTCCCCAGTCTTTCAAACGGGAATAACCGGAGTGACCATGACGGGACTCATCCCAGAGGTGGCGGGAGATGTCATGATGCCACTCCCACGGCATGTAGTGGCCCCAGAACAGCCAGTTGAGCTGGTCGTCCGGCAGGTTCATTTCCCGCATGTAGCCCATCGCCCAATATAGCCGACGAGCCTCCATATCGGATTCAAAGTTCACCCGGATGAAGGGCGTGATGTCGTGCTCACACCGCCAGTTTGCCGGACGGCTACTGTACTTGGGTGTCCGGAAATCACTATCCCCCCCGCACGGCCTTGCCCCCTCCTTGCCCTTGAATGGGATTGCTTGCAGGAAGCCGCCGGCGCTCTCGATGGCATCAAGGACCCCCTGCTTGTAAACCGCGTCCGTTGTGTGGGGATGTTCCCGCCGGTATTCCCGGTACCAGAAAAAGTGCTGCTCCTTGATCGTGTTGACTTCATGCAGCAAGGCAATCGTGGGCGCATCATGCACGGGATGGGCATTCTGGACATAAGCCACGTATGCACGGATCAGGGCCTGCAGGAGAAGATGATAGACCCCGTCCAAGGCATCCTCGAAGGAGGGAGCCAGCAGGACAACGTTGCTCACCGTCTCAAGCTCGGGAGAGACCGGCCCATCCGGTTTACCACCGGGGAACTCGCCGACACGCTCCCGCAAGCGCCGCACCACTTCCGCCTGATCCCACACATGGCGATGCAGGGCCACCTTGTCGTCCCATGACGACTGGTGCCTACCCCAACCGGCCAAGATCCGGTGGATGCTGCGCTCAAGGTATTGCCAGTCATTCAGGCGGTTGACGATTTCCGGGATTTTGCGCGTTTCGGTACTGACTTGGAGATCCATTCCGCCCGCATCGGAGAGAGAGTCGATTTTTGCAGACATGCCATAAAATAGCGCATCAAGTTAATCTTGTCTGTGTCTCTATCTAAGATATATATTCAGATAATCCATATGGACCCGATGCCGGACTTTCCTCCCCACAACCCACCTGATTACCTGTCTCCCTTTACCGGAGATGGTGTGAACTTCGAAGAGACGACTGGTCCGGGCCTGGATATACGTCCCATTCCCTTGAGTGCCGGGGTCCTGCAAGATGGAATCCCCTGGACCTATGATCACGTTTTCAGCCCGTTTTGTCGCCTATACTTCGCAAGGCATGGCGACCTGTACATCCGCACCGAGAATAAAACCTATCAGGTGCCGGCCAACGGTTTCCTGCTCATTCCTGCCGAATTCACTTTCCATTGCGGCACCGACGGTTCGGCCGAGCACCTGTGGATCCACTTCCGTGTTCAACCACCCTGGCTGGAGGGCTTCAAGCGGCCCGTGGTCAATCCCGGAGACTCCACAAGCCGGGAGCTCGCAGGGCAACTCTGGAAGCTCCTGGCACGTTCCTCCTTTCCCAATCCGGGCATCCACCTCGTAAAGTCCCTTCTTCATTTACTCTTCAGGGGATTGAAGCTTTCCGCTACCTCCCCGATTCCGCCCCAGTTACAGAGTGCATTCCACATCGTCAACGAACACCTTTACAGCCCCCTCTCCGTGAAGGAACTGGCCCAAAAAGTCGGGTACAGTCCGGAACACCTCTCCCACTTGTTTCGCAAACACCTGAAGCAAAGCCCGAGTGACTTCATTCGGAAAGCCCGCATTCATGAAGCCGCACGACGCCTCGCCTACACGGATGATACCATCGAGGCCATCGCGGATGATCTTTGCTTTGCCAACCGGCATCACCTGAGCCGCGTCTTCAAGACCGTTATCAACGAGCCCCCGGCCGCGTTCAGGAATCGCATCAGGAACCGGGGACAGTAACGGGATCAGACACACTTTTGTCAGGCACGGATACAAGCAGAGGCTCGCCATTCGTAAGCTGCCGGGACCATGCTTCAGATCATGTCCAAATTATACGGCATTGAATTCCTCCGCAACCGTGGCCGGAAAGCAGGCGGGAAAGTCCCCGTCATGGAGCATTTCCGCGGACTATCCCGGGAGGCTGTCAAACACTTCACCGGAGCGGATCCCCTTCTGGAGCAGGACCGAATCAATGAGATCTACCTGGACCTGGGCGAGACATTGGATGTGGATTTAAACTGGGGGGACGGATTCCCGGTCAGTGAAGATGAGACACACGACTGGAGCGATGGCGAATCGGTCAAGCAAAGCCGCGAGGGCCATCCGGTTGTCCAATGGGGTATCTTCCATGTTGTTGCCCAGGACGACGGACGGCATTTCCTCCATATTCCCCTGCCGGAGGATCTCGATGAAGCCCTTGCTTTCGATCCCCTGACCTACTTCCCCAAGACCGTGGACGACTATGAAGCGGAGTTCAGGGATAGCTACCGCTTAATGATCGAATCGACGGGTGAGGTCGCCTATCCCATCCCCCACCACTACACGACCTGCTTCCACTGGCCATTGGCCATCTTCGGCTTTGAGCTGCTCTGCGAAGCCGGCATGGAGGAGGAGGACTTTCACAGCCTGATGGAGCGGTTCGCGGAAGTGTCACGCCGGATCACGACGGCCTGGTCCAGGATTGATGGGGTCGAAGGTTTCATCCTCCATGACGACCTGACGATGACCGCCGGCCCGATTTTCCATCCAGACTGGTACCGCAAACACGTGTTTCCCTTTTACCCGGATATTTTTGCCCCGCTCAAGGAGAAGGGGATTCCCATCATTTTCACCTCGGACGGCAATTGCTCACAATTTGTTGATGACATTTTCGCCGCCGGCGCGGACGGCTTGAACTTCGAGTACCTGGTGGATCTGGAATCCCTTGCTAACCGGCATGCAGACAAGATCCTGATCGGAAATATCAACAACGCAACGATTGCCGAAGGTCCCATTGAATCGATTGAGAAGGAGGTCCGCCACTGCATGGAGGTTGGCAGGCACATTCCAGGATTTGTTGCAAATGTTGGCGGCGGCCTGACCCACCAGATTCCCATCCGAAATCTTGAGTCCTACCTCCGTTTGAGACGGGACTTATGCCGGTCACTTTAGGCAAGGCAGGCCGTCACCCCTTCCACGAGTTCCTGCGATAACGGGACGGGGTGATCCCCACGCAGCGCTTGAAGACGGTCGAAAAGTAGGCGGGCTCGTTGTAGCCGCAGCGTAGGGCGATCTCATTCAGGGGGAGTTGCGGGTTCTCGAGGAGCTGCTTCGCCAGCTTGATCCGCAGGTGCTCCACATACTTGCCCGGCGTTTGCCCCATGTAGGCCTTGAAGAGGCGTGTGAAGTGAAAGGGGCTCAGCCCGGCCTGCTCCGCCAATTCCGCAGTGCCGGGATGCTCGTCGAATGTGGCATCCATGTAATCGAGGGCCAGACGGATCGCATTGGGCAGTTCACCGGCCTGAGAAGGGCTTCCGGTTCCCGCGAGCAGGCGCATGCACAAGGTGTAGCAATTGGACGAGAGGGCATGCGGATCGAGACGCGAGCCAGACCGGACCGTTTCATAGAGGGTCCACATGTCGGCGAGCAAAGGGGTGTCCTCCGGCCACTGGCTGATGGGCCCGAACTGGCTGAGCAGCCGGTCCTCCAGTTCGAGACAGAGGGGTCCCTGCAAGGTGAAGGAAACGAATGACCAGCGTTCCTGCCCCGGTGTCATCCAGTAGCGATGCGGCTCTTTCAGGTGGATGTGAAAACAGTCCCCTGCCCGAAGGGTGTGCGTCTTGCCATCATACTGCAGGGTTCCGGATCCTCCCAGGGTGAAGGTCACCACCACTGCCGGGTAGCGCCGCCTCCCCCAGGCAGCGGAATCGAGGCGATGGGGCGGCGAGATATTGAAATGCTGGCAGCTCTCCAGACTCAGGGGCAAGTCCGCGGAACGGGTTGAGCACAACCTGGGAAAATAGAGACCTTCCACCATCGATTTAGCAATTTATTATAAGTTATAGCAAATATATCCGTTTATAAATGCGATAATTTGATGATATAATAGCAGTTTATCAAATCATAAGATGGCCTCAATAACGATCCTTCCCGACAAGAAACTCCCTTCTCTGGCCCATCCCTGGAACCAGTGTATCACGGTTGGCCGTGGCTACGAATTGCTCCGCGCGGACCTGCAGGAGCATCTGCGTTTCCTGCAAAGGGAATTCGGTTATCGGCATATCCGGTTTCATGCATCCTTCCACGACGATGTGGATGTGGTCCAGAAGCTGCCGGACGGCGAGATTGTCTACAGGTGGGCCCAGCTTGACCATATCTATGATTTCCTCGTCGATGCAGGATTCGATCCGATCGTGGAGATCAACCCGATGCCGACCGCCCTCGCCTCCGGGGACACGACCTTCTTCTGGTACAAGATGAACACCACGCCGCCGGCATCCTACCAGCAATGGGAGGACTTCCTGCTGGCCTACATTCAGCATACGGTCGAGCGATATGGAATTGAGCGGGTCCGGCGCTGGTACTTCGAGGTCTGGAACGAGCCCAACCTGCCCTTCTGGGACGGAACGATGGAGGAGTACTACCAACTGTACGCTTCCTGCGCCCGGACATTGAAAGGGTTCGATCAGGAACTGCGGGTTGGCGGGCCCGCGTCAGCCGGTCCAAGGGAAGTGCTGCCCTTTGTCAGTTGGTGCAAGGCCCAGGATGTGCCGATTGATTTTGTCAGTTATCACAGTTATCCGCAAGGGGAGGCCTGTGCCTACAAGAGCATTGAGGAAAGTCCGAGCGAACCGGGCATGCACTTTGTCGAAGACATCAAGCAGACAAAGGCGAAGTTGGCCGAAAACGGATTTGCGGACCTGCCGATCCTCATGACGGAATGGAATTCGCAAGCCCATGGGGCGGACTGGAAAGCCGTCTGGGTGGGCAATGAGAACGTCAACAACCTCTTCGCAGGGGCAGCTGTCTGTCACCTTGCCCATGGTTGTGACGCGGCACTGGATGTCATGGGTTGGTGGGTGGCTAGCGATGTCTTCGAGGAGGGAGGACCCCAAGTCGAGCCTTATGGAGACCGGTTTCAATATTACGGCATGTTGACCATCGATGGCGTCCCGAAAAGCAGCTATCACGCCTTCAAGTTTCTCCACCGGATGCGCGGTGAGCGGTACACCGTGGAATTACCTGAAGGCAGTCCCGCGACGCGAGGTGCAGTGGTCACGGATGAACGGTCCTGTACACGCGCCCTCCTCTGGAATTGCGTCTTCCCCCATGTAACGAGAAACGCTTGGGAGGTGAAGATCGAGCTGCCGGTGGCGGCGGAGATGCGTTCGCGCAAGGAGGTCCGCGTGACCACAGCCCATGTACGGGAAGGCCAGGGTAGCGCTTACGAGTACTGGAAGGCAATGGGTGCCCCTGCCAACCTAACCCGCATCGAGCAGGAGCTCCTCGCGGCCAAGGCTGAGCCCGCCTACTCCTCCGGTATGGTGGAGGTTGTCGACGGCAAAGTAGAGGTCTCCGTCAGCCTGCAGGTCAACGAATTTTTCTTCATTGAGGTCGGCGGGGATCCGGCCGGCAAGGCAGCCCTGAAGAGCAGAAAACAGGTGGCGCTGAACGAGGCGCTGATGGTGTAGTTTTATTGTAAATACAAAATCATGAAAACCTATTTCGACAATGACATTCCCCTGACCATTGCCATGTGGGACTTCTCATGGTTGCAGTGCAACCACCCCGGAGGTTCATTCCAGGACCTGGCAAAATGCGTTCAGGAAGCTGCCGAGCGGGGATACAACACCCTGCGGGTCGACGTCTTTCCGCATTATTATCTCAAGGAGACACATACCTTCCCCCAGCGCGGCCATGGACGCCGCATCCGGACCTGGGGTGATGTTCTCACTCCCGGAGGCTACACTGTCAATGTGCGTGACAAGGTGATCGAGCTGGCAAACCTCTGCCGCAAGCACGATATCTGGCTGGGCCTGGACACCTGGAAATCCTTTGAAATCTATGGACACGATTACCGGATTCCACCCGAGGAGGAAGAAAGCTTTTGTCGCAACTGGGCCGACACCTGGGTGAACGCGCTCCGCCTCATGAGAGAGGACGGGATCCTCGAGCGGGCCGCCTGGGTGGCGCCCTTGAACGAGGTCCCCATCTTCCTCGGCAACCTTGTCCGGCGGATCCGCGAGGACACCATTCCCCAGAAGGAAATTGGTGACGGGGCCATCCATCACCTCAATCCGCACCATGACCCCATCTTCATGGAATTAAACCGCTGGCTGGGCGAGTCCATCAAGGCGGAGATCGAGAGGGATTCCATTCCCCTGCTCTACTCGGGGGTCTGGGTGGAGAACTATCCCGCCCGTGTCCCCGAATTCTATGACGCCGTCGACGCCCATTTCATGCCCGACGCCCAGTTGACGGAAGCGGATCGGGTCGCGCTTGAAAAAGCAGGGAAGGGTGCGTCCGGCTTCACTCATCACCAAGGCATGGACCATTGGAATTTCGCGCTCTTCAGCGCGGCCTGGGAGCGGGCCGTCCGCCGCAACTACGAGGCCATGCTCGAGAACGCCCGAGCCTTTTGCGAGAAGACCGTGGAGACCCTCTCAAGCCCCGGTGGCCTGTGCTTTGAGCTGATCTGCACGGAGGCTTATGGCCCCTGCAATCATCCCGACCATGAGGAGGTCGACTGGTCGTGGTACAAGCACTACAATGCGGATGCCGCGCGGATATTCGCTGACTACCCGTTCAGTGGCCTGACCCTTTCCAATCATGCCGAGCCCCTCTTTTCCCTCTGGCAGGACGCGGACTGGCAGGCCCGGGGAACCGCCTACATCCGAACCAAGGAGTTCTCAGGGATTCAGTAACGCGACAGCGGTGATACGTCGCCTTGGCTATGTTATGTTGCCGGCAAACGACTTCGATTCCTGTTCCCTCGTCCACTTGGCGAAGAATCTTGATGGTCTGTTCAACGGATTGTTTCGTTTTCTCGACTTTTCTGTTTGGCTTTTAGCATCGCCCCGGGTTGAAACCCGGGCCTCCCCATCGATCGGCCCCGCCGGAGCCGGTGCAGGGTAGTTCAATGCGCCAGACGCGAGCTTGAGCATGTCAAAGTCTACCGGATGGCAGAGGAGCCGACTAGGGAATGACTCTCAGGATGTGCCGCTGATACAGGTTGTGATGCACACGCCGGTTGATAATGGCCGCATTGGCATCCAATAGACTGTAATAGCGCTCACCCGCCTTGGCCGCCAGTTTGAAGGCAACATGGAAGAGCTGGCGCAGATCGGCATTAAAGCGGTCATTGGACTGGTCATGCTCGACCATGGCGACGACATCTTCGCTGGCCCAGCGGCGGGCCTCGTCCGGCGTCGGAAGCCGTTCCCGGTCGATATCCAGGACCGTTGAATAGGGAGCAGTCAGTTCATCATAAAGCCCCAAGGCGTCCACATAGAGGTCCTTGATGAATTCAAGGGCGGGACCACCGGCCTCCGCCAGCCCGATGACCTCCTCCAGCCAGGTCGTCCCGGCTGTCTTCATGTGCAGGCCGGCATTGTGCCGGGTCACGATTTCCTTGATGACCGGATAAAGACTGAACTTGTCGCTTCCGGAATGCACGCTCAACTTGAGGGAATCCGGCAATCCAAATTTCTGTATCGCATAATCCACTACACGGACATCGGAATCAAATTCGAGGCGGAACTGTTCAAGGTCGCCAACATAATCCACCCCCTTGTTGAACCGGCCGGTAAACTTCGGGGCGATTGTCTGTGCCGGAATGCCTTCCAGGGCCAGCAGGCAGAGAATGCCCAGAAGTTCTTTGGGGCCCTGCGGGACCTCGGTTTCATCCATTGAAACCTCGACCGCAAAGTCGCCATCCGCCCGGGCAGCGGCTATCTTTTCGTAGAGCGCCTTGGCGGCCTCAACCGCCGCCCCGTAGGTATCCACCAGCACAGCAGCGCTTTCCGGATCGAACTGGATAGGTTCCATTCCCTCAATGGCCACATTACCCAGTCCCGTCAGTGCCTCGCGGTAACGCTCGACGATCGCCGCCACCTGCGGCGGCTTGCCCAGGCTGTCGGCCACATCAAGGGTGAAGAAATCACTACTGGAAAGAAAGTCATCCACCGTCTCAATCGTGATGTGGTCGGCATCGACGAAGTACGGGCCCGCGTAGCCCAGCGCCTCTACCGCTGCATCCGCCTCGTCGCGGAGGCTCTGGGGCTCCGTCCCGATAAGCGTGTGCTCGCGTTTACTCTTGTTCCAGACCGGGGCTACATCCATTCCCAGTGCCTGCGCATCGAGGACAGAACGGAGCTGCGCCTCTCCCTGGCGACCAAAACGGTCCCCCATGCCAAATGTGAATCGTGGTAGTTTTATCATCGTTAATCAGGTTGATTGCTTAACTCTCCAGGCAGTATAGACCCCGAAACCTTCTTGATTGATATGCATAAATCGATAATTTCTTGCATATTCCGATAAGAAAGGGAAAGGTCAGGCAACTGAGAACTCCACCATGGCCCGGCAAAGAAAAGTGCTGATGCTGCAAGGCAGCTACAATCCATCCGTCCACAAGGGAATGGCCCAGGCGGCGAAGGAATTCGACTGGCACCTGGACATCAGCCTCATGAAGTCCTCCCG
>JBFOLZ010000010.1:0-22976 GCA_040830445.1 Puniceicoccaceae bacterium | reverse complement strand
GTCTGCGGCTGGCTCAAGATTACGGTCTCCTGTGGCATGGCGGCCCGCAAGCGGGTGGCCCAGATTGCCGGCAAGGCGCACAAGCCACATGGGTTCACGATTGTCCCGGAAGGGAGCGAAGCAGCCTTCCTGGCGCCGCTGCCCCTGTATCATCTGCCGGGACTGGGTCCCGTCGCGACTCGCCGCCTGGGCCAGGTCGGCCTGCAGACGGTCGGGGATTTGGTCCGGGCCGGGGCCGATATCCTTTATCCGATCCTTGGAAAGCAGGGGCAGGGTTTTCTCGAGCTGGCCCGGGGCGAGGATGACGAGCCGGTCAGCACCGACGCGCCACCAGCAAAGTCCTTCGGGGGGCAGGAGACCTTTTCCGGGGAAAGCGGGAGCGAACCCTTTGTTGAGCGGGAACTGAAGGCGCTCCTCGTGGAGCAGCTGCGCCGGCTGCGGAAATCGAGCCAATGTGCCCGGACCTTGACCATCGGTTTGCGCTACACGGACAGGGAAGTAACCCAGGCCAGCCACAGCCTGCCGGATCCCAGCAACCTCGAGCCGGTCTTTTTCCCTTATGTCCGGCCGCTGATGAAACGGGCCTGGCAGCGGCGCGTGCAGCTCAACCAGGTCCGTGTCCAGCTCAGCAATCTCTACCCGGACTGGATCCAGGGTGACCTTTTCGAGCCCGGCCGGGCACGCCAACGGGAGGTCTGCCGGATCAGCGATGCCCTCAATGCCCGGTTCGGCAAGGGAACACTGATCAGCGCCTCACAATTGCCCAAATGACTGCAGGCGTCCCAAAGGACTACAGGCGTCCCGCCTGTAGAGAGTCACCCCAATGGACTACAGGCGTCCCGCCTGTAGAGAGTCACCCAATGGACTACAGGCGTCTCGCCTGTAGTTCCACTTCGCTCCAGAGGGAATAGCTTCCCTCCAGCAGCTTGGCCTTTTCTGGATTTCGTCTGCAGTAGTGGCGAAACCGAAGAAACTGCTTGTGACTGCGCATGAGGGTATCCCAATTCTCTTCCTGCCAAACCGGGGCAGGACAACCCAGCTCTTTGCAAAGAATGTGCGCGGTGTAGGACTTCCAACTATGGAGGATTTGTTCCAGCGGGAAAGGAGGGATTGGAAGAAACAATGCATGAACATGATTGGGCATAATGACAAAGGTGTCCATTTTGTAGCGCTCACCATTGAAGAACAACAGGGCGGTATTCACGACTTGCCGAATATCAGGATCCTTGAGGCGACAGGAGCCGTATCCCAAATCCAGAAGCCGCTCCATTCGATTAGAAATAGTTCGGCTGTATAGAGCCTGAATGTCGGCGGACCAAGGCTGTGGATTCCGTGCAAGAAAGCGCTGTTTAAGGAGAGTCCATTTCGACTGGACTTCAGCAGGAATAGAGTCAGCCGGGCGAAATGTAACGGCGTAGGTACCACCGGGAGATGTCCAGTGTGGAAGAATCCGATTGGATGGATTCACGGCTGCCATGTTGGCTGGTTGAAACCATTGTGGGATTTCGGACTGCATGGTTCTACATTCTGGCAAATCGAGTATCGGGTCGAATACCTCAATTACCTGATTTCAGGCGCTGATCTGGCATAATCATGCTACAGGCGGGACGCCTGTAGTCCTTTGAGCCTGTTGCCGGGCGCGGCTGCTACAGGCGGGACGCCTGTAGTCCTTTGGGCCTGTTGCCGTCGGGTGATTGGTAGATGCGGGACGCCTGTAGTCCTTTGGGCTAATTCCACTCGAGGATGACTTTGCCGCTCTGGCCACTGCGCATGAGGTCAAAAGCGGTCCGGAAGTCCTCTGCCGGGAAGGTGTGGGTGATGATCGGGGTGATGTCGAGACCGCCACGGAGGAGGACACTCATCTTGTACCAGGTCTCGTACATCTTGCGGCCATAGATTCCCTTGAGGGTAAGGCCCTTGAAGATGATGCGGGTCCAGTCGACGGAGGCATCGGGTGGAAGAATGCCCAGCAGGGCGATGCGACCGCCACTGAACATGACATCGATCATCTGCGACAAAGCCTTGGGGTTGCCGCTCATTTCAAGACCGACATCGAATCCTTCTTTCATGCCGAGGAATTTCTCCGTCTCCAGTAGCGAATCTTTCGATACATCCAAGGCGACAGTGGCGCCCATTTTCCGGGCCAACTCGAGCCGGTAGGGATTGACGTCGGTGACCACGACACTCCGGGCACCGGCATGGCGGCAGATGGCGGCTGTCATGCAGCCGATGGGCCCGGCTCCGGTAATGAGGACATCCTCGCCAAGGACATCAAAGTAAGTGGCCGTGTGGACAGCATTCCCAAGGGGATCAAAACAGCTCGCAACCGGCAGGGGAATGGACGCATTAACCGGCCAGACATTGGTTTTTGGGAGACACAGGAAATCCGCGAAAGCGCCGGCCCGGTTCACCCCGACACCCTTGGTATGGGGACAAAGGTGCATCCGGCCCCGGAGGCAATTGCGGCATTTACCGCAAACCAGGTGCCCCTCACCGGAGACGATTTCCCCGACCTTGAGCCCGCTGACATGCTCGCCCATGGCAACAATCTCCCCGACAAATTCGTGCCCAATCACCAATGGCGGTACAATAGTCGAGGCAGCCCATTTATCCCAAGTGTCGATATGGACATCGGTCCCGCAAATCGAGGTCTTGAGAACCCGGATAAGGACATCATCCGGACCCGGTTCCGGTTGGTCAATATCCCGCATGACAAGACCCGGTCCAGCGGACTCCTTGAGAATAGCGCGCATGATGGGAATTTAGAAGACCTGTACGAGCATGGCAAGGCCCGGATAATGCGGTTGCGATATACTGTAAATTGCCTTACCGGTAAGGCATGTTTCCACAATCCTTTCAGAATGAGTTAGCGACTACCCTGCAGGAAATAGAAGATGCCGGCCTTTACAAGGTGGAAGGGATCATCGACAGTCCCCAATCCGCACATATCCGACTAGCTGACGGGCGCGAGGTGATCAACTTCTGTGCCAACAATTACCTCGGGCTGGCGGACAATCCGGACGTCCTCGAAGCAGCCGCCGGGGCGCTGAATGAGCACGGCTTCGGCATGGCCAGTGTGCGGTTTATCTGCGGAACGCAAAGCGTGCACAAGGACCTTGAGAAGGCCCTGAGCGCATTCCTTGGCATGGAGGACACCATCCTCTACGCAGCTTGCTTTGATGCCAACGGTGGGGTATTTGAACCACTGCTCGGGGCGGAAGATGCCATTATCAGTGACCAGCTCAACCACGCCAGCATTATAGACGGGGTCCGCCTCTGCAAGGCCCAGCGCTATCGCTACAAGAATAACGACATGGAGGATCTTGAGGCGCAACTGAAGGCAGCTGTTGCAGCCGGGGCCCGCAATAGGCTCATTGTTACGGACGGCGTTTTCTCCATGGATGGAATCGTGGCCGATTTGCCGGGCATCGTTCAATTAGCCGATCGGTATGGTGCCATGGTCATGGTCGACGATTGTCATGCCACTGGATTCATGGGCCAACATGGCCGCGGCACCCACGAGCACCATGAGCTGATGGGGGGCATCGACATTCTCACGGGAACCCTTGGCAAGGCGCTGGGCGGTGCCAGTGGAGGCTATGTCAGTGCCCGGAAGGAGGTCATCGATTTGCTCCGCCAACGGTCGCGGCCGTATTTGTTTTCCAATACACTGGCTCCGCCAATTGCCGCAGCCTCCATCAAGGTGCTGGAGATGCTGGAAGCGTCAACGGCGTTGCGGGATCAGCTCGAGGAGAACACCCGTTACTACCGTGCCGGACTCGAGAGCCTTGGTCTGGAAATCAAGGGAACGGAGCATCCGATTGTCCCGGTCATGGTTGGGGATGCAGCCCTCTCCCAGAAGATTGCCCGGAGGATGCTGGACAAAGGCATCTATGTGGTGGGATTCTTCTACCCCGTTGTGCCGCCGGGCACGGCCCGTATCCGGACCCAGGTCAGCGCGGCCCATACGCGGGACGACCTCGACAAGACCCTGGCCGCATGGGCTGAGGTCAGGAGTGAATTCGGGCTTTGATGTGCTCGATAATCCGCCCGGTTGCCCCCCGGTTGGCCTCAATGAAGGCATAGGCCGCCCTGCCCATGGTTTCCCGCTTGTCCGGGTCCAGGAGGAGTTCATGAATTGACGCATGGAGGACTTCCGGGCTCTCGACAACTTGCACGGCCCCGGCTTCAGCCAGTCTGCGGGCAATATCCCGGAAGTTGCTCATGTTGGGCCCGAACAACATGGGTTTGCCAAGGGCGGCCGACTCTATGGGCGTTTGACCACCTTCATTGGGCGGCAGGGACTTTCCAACGAAGACGAGGTCGGCAAACCGGGTCAGCATGTGCAATTCGCCGGTAGTGTCGGCAATGTAGACCTCGGTGCCTTGAGGAGCCTGTTTCGATTTGGAACGGAAATGGGACTGTACCGGGAATTCGGCTACTAGACTTTCCAGTTCCTTGATCCGCTCGGCATGCCGGGGCACAATGAGCAGGCGAAGTCCGGGAAACTGGGAGCGCAATTTGACATAGCTTTCGATGAGGGCAGCCTCCTCACCGGCCCAGGTTGATGAGCCCAGAAGCAGGGTTGTCTCCTCGACGGGAAAACCGAGTTCAGTCAGTAGCTCGTCCCTTTCCTCCGCAGAAGGATCAGCTTCCTGGAGTACGTCCAGCTTAAGATTTCCCGTAGATAAAAGCTTTTCAGAAGGCAGCCAGCCCAGTTGGGCAAAACGGACCCGGTCAGTTTCACTGCCGGCCAGGATGGCATCCAGACGATGATAATAGTGTCGCGTCAGCCCCTTGAAAGAGAGATGGCGCTTGAAAGAACGGTCAGAAAGGCGGGCGTTGACCAGGACAACAGGCACATTCCTTTGTTTAGCCTGATAAATGTGCTCCGGCCAGAGTTCTCCCTCCATCAGGACGGCCAAATCCGGATGCAGGCGCTTCCAGGCGCTGCGGCTGAAAAGCCAGAAGTCGAGAGGAAATACGCCGTGCCAGGCCGTCAACGGGGCAAGGCGGCTTTCCAAAACACGGTAGCCGGTGCTGGTTGTCGTTGTCAGGAAGACCTCGATAGAATCATCTTCAGCCAATTTCCTGAGCATGGGCTCGATTGCCATCAGCTCACCGACACTAACCGCCTGAATCCAGATGCGCTTTTTTTCGCTCTTTGGCGGCACCTTCCCCACTGAACCAAACCGGTTGCCAAATCCCTTGCGGTAACCACCCCGCCGCCACATGCGGAAGAGGTAGTACGGCAGGCCGATCAGGAGACCTGGCAGATAGAGGATCCGGTAAAAGAGCATTGTGGGCTGGGTGAACGTCTAGAGGTTGGAGACGTCGCGGTACTCCTGCTTTGCTTTCCAGGTGTCGAGGTCGTCGACTGCTTCCGTTTCACCTGCAAGTTCCTCTTCCTGGCGGGCAAATAGGAGGATGAGTTGGGACTGGGAGGTTTCCGGGTCGATGGCCGCTTCCAGGAATGCAACGACGTCCTCCATGGTCAGGGCCTCGAGGGCGTCCAGGGACTCCTGGCGGCGATTCCAGTTGGCACCATGGTCATAGGCCAGTCGGAAAAAGCGGGCCGATTTCTCCATGATGGTCTTATCCTTCTTTTCAATCTCGGAACGGACCGCGGACTTGGCTTGGAGAAAAGCTTCTTCAGGCATTTCCCGAAGCAGGCCCGGGAAGGTGGCGATCAAGGCATCGGAGCGCCCGTCCAGTTCAACGGGATCATAATCGCCTGACTGGATGATGAATCCGATCCGCATCATGTCCTCGATATTGAAGGTAAATGACCAGACAACATAGCCCAGTTGCTGGCGGGTCCGCATCTCCGAGTAGTAAGGGGCATTAATCAAATTACCAAGGACGGCGGCGGCGACACGGTTTTGTGGCGTGGCCATTCCGGCAATGTAATCCCTGCGGTAGGCCGAATTGTTCGTTGGGACGACATCCTTGAACACGAGGGAGTTGCCGGGATCCTGGGCAAGCACCTTATTTGCGTAGACCGAATCGACGGGCTGCAGGGAGAGGCTTTCCTGGAATTGGCGGGCCATGGATTCCGCTTCCGGAGCGGAGACATTGCCGTATACGAGGGCCTCCACGTTACCGTTCTCGAAGAGTTGGTCGCGGAAGGCGTAAATATCCGCCAGGCTGACGGATTCGGCGGCATCCGCCTTGGCTCCCGGAAGGAAGTAGTCCCTGTAGGTGGCACTGGATGTAAAATACCGGATGTAACGGGCAGCGGCATCAAACTCGGCATTGTTCCACCCGCGAATCATCCGCTGCTTGATGGCTTCAAAGCGGGCCTCCTCTATGGAAAACCCCTTGAGGGCGCTGGTCAGATAAGGCAGCAGCTTGTTGGCTGATTCCGTGTATCCAAATGCCGCTACAGAAACGCCTTCGGCATCCGCCCTTACCATATAGACCAGTTCAGCCATGAGGGCATCATAGCCAATTTCGTTGACGTACTCATTGACGGCTGCCTCGTAGAGTTCGAAAAGGACGGCCTTCCCGACATCCTGTTCGGTATCGGGCAGGCGGACCTTGAACTGGGCGGCGACTTTCGGGCGTTGGAACTCATGGTCCTGTCCGTAGTAGAGGGTCAGGCCCGGTTCATCAACCAGCAGGACCGGCCGCTCATTAAGCAGCTCAACCGTTTCCGGAATAAACGGATTCGGATTGGGCAACGTCTGATTGGAATTAATCTGCGGGTTGGACAGCCGTTCAAAGAGTTCCCCGCGCTCCTCAGTGTAGCTGTACTCGACCCCATAAATATCCTCCTGCTCATCAGTTTCCATATCCTTTGCGGCAAAGAGAACGAGCATGTTCTCCGGACGCATGGCATCCAACAGTTGATAATAGAAGTCCGGATCCTGCCGGAGAAAAGTTGTCGGCAGGTCCTCCGCGTATTCCAGCGGGAATTGCAGCGCCCGGTTGGCCAGGTCCGTGGCCCGGTCCGCGCCTTCGCCCTTGTCCGTGTATATTTCCCTCAGCTTGGCCAGGGTCGATTCCTGATCATAGATATAATCCGGGTAAGGGGACTGGCGAAGCATTTCGATATAGTCGAGGACCAGTTCCAGGACCCGTCCGGGGTTGGCATGGCCGGCCTCGGTCAGGTCGACGCTGATGGCCGTTACGGTGTAATCAACGGTGGCGTCCCAGACGCTGGAACCAAGGGCAATGGCCAGGTTTTCATCCTTGAGGCTTGAAAGGAGGCTGCCCTTGCCCTCGTAACCGAGCGTTGCGCTGATGATGTCGGAGGACTTGGCATCCCAGTCGTGGCGGTTAGCGGGCGTATTGAAGTAGACGTTCAGGATTTTCCGATCTTCAACCGCCTTAATGCGGACCATCCGGACGGCATCGGTTTTCTCGAGGAAATCGGAGGGGTACCGGAGTGCATCGCGTCCATCCGTCTCGATAGCACTGAACTTTTCCCGCACCCATGTCTCCATCTGGTCCAGCGGATGGGTGGAGACCAGGCTGAGTGCCATCTGGTTGGCGGAATAATACTCGTTATAGAAATCAATGACTTGTTCGCGGGTCACATGCTCGAGAGTGGCATTGTTCCCGACGAGGAATTGGCTCGAGGGATGACCCTTCCTGGAGAAGAGGGCAAATATCCGCTGGTTGCGCCAGGTATCGTCCTCGAGATAGAGCTCAAACTCCGAATCCACGGCGTTCTTTTCCCGCTGGGTGAATTCTTCGATGAAGAGTGGGGCAATGAAAAACTGGGCGAAA
This sequence comes from Puniceicoccaceae bacterium, assembly GCA_040830445.1. Taxonomy (GTDB): domain Bacteria; phylum Verrucomicrobiota; class Verrucomicrobiia; order Opitutales; family Oceanipulchritudinaceae; genus Oceanipulchritudo. The sequence continues at coordinate 15,242 of JBFOLZ010000010.1, read as the reverse complement.
CGGTCCAGCGCACCCTCAAAGGCCTCCGGGAATACCTGGAAGTGGTAATTGGTGTGATCCCGTGAGGTATAGGCATTGCTGTAGCCGCCGTTCTGGGTGAGGTACTCCTTGTATTCCCCCTCGTTTGGATACTTTTCCGTGCCGAGGAAGAGCATGTGCTCCAGGAAGTGGGCCAGACCCAGGGCATCCTCAGGATCCTTGAAGGAACCGACATCAATGGCCATGGAGGCGGAGCTTAAATTCAGGTCCGGATCCGAGACCATCAAGACCTTGAGACCATTATCGAGAACCAAGGTGCGGGACTCGGATTGATCCAGCGGGTGTTTTTCCGGCAACTGTGCCCCTGAGAGGGACACGTTCAGAGCGATGAGTGCGATTAGGCTAATGAAACAGCAATTCTTTATCATGATTAAAGAGTGGTTGGAGGCGGAATATAGTGTCAATTAAGAAGCACGGCAAGCGGGCGGGGTTCATAGTTGCGCTGAGGCCGTCTTTTGACCAACGTGCTCTTTTTCCTCATTAAAATGAACCGCATCGAAAAAGCATTTGCCACTGCAAAATCGGAGGGCCGGGCATCCTTCGTTTCCTATGTTTGTGCCGGGGATCCCGATCTGGAGACCTCCCTTGAGGTTTGCCGCACGCTGATTGGGGAGGGGACTGACATCCTTGAATTGGGAGTGCCCTTCTCTGACCCGCTTGCGGATGGCCTGACCAATCAACTGGCGGCTGAGCGGGCGCTCGCCAGCGGCATGACCCAGGAAAAAGTCTTTCAGCTGGTGCGGAAGATCCGGGAATTTTCAGAGGTTCCGGTCGTCCTCTACACCTATTATAATTTGGTTTTCTCACAGGGGGTGGAAGCCTTCGCCGAACGGGCCGTTGCGGCCGGCGTGGATGGGATCCTGACCCTGGACCTGCCACCCGAGGAGGCTGGCGAGATGGATGCGGCCTGCGCCAAGACTGGTCTCAAGACCGTTTACATTGTCGCCCCGACATCCCCGGAAGCCCGCATCGGGCTGATTTGCGGGGCTGCCACGGGTTTTGTCTATTATGTCAGCCAAGAGGGAGTAACCGGGGAACGGGACCAGATGGCGGGCAATTTACAGGAAAAACTGGCCTTGATCCGGAGCCATGCCAAAGGCCCGGTGGTTGTCGGATTCGGCATTTCCCAGGAGCAGCACGTCCGGGCTGTGGCCGCGGTCGCTGACGGGGTCGTTGTTGGCAGTGCACTGGTCAATTGCATCGCCCGCAATCTGGACCAGCCGGAGGTCATTCTGGAGGCCATTCGCGGAAAGATGCAGGAGCTGACCAAGGGCTTGAAAAAAGAGTAGGGGACCCTACCCTTATTTTTACCAGAATTCGGGTTGACAGGCCCTTTCCAAATACCTTTCTTCCTCCCTTTTAACCATTTCCGAAAATGAAAGTCGCATCTTCCATCAAGTCCTTGAAAACCCGTCACCCTGACTGCCAGGTGGTCCGCCGCCGTGGCCGTCTCTACGTGATTTGCAAGACCAACCCGCGTTTCAAAGCGCGCCAGGGTTAATTTCCAAGGAAAGGAATCGTATCATGAAGACTGATATTCATCCGAAAACCCATCCGGTTTGCTTCCGTGACGTTTCCACGGGCAAGAATTTCCTTACCACCTCGACCATCAAGTCCGACAAGAAGGAAACCATCGACGGAGTCGAATACTTCGTTGTTGTCCGGGATATCACCAGCGATTCCCATCCGGTCTACACCGGCGAAAAGCGCTTTGTCGATACCGCCGGCCGCGTCGAGAAGTTCCAGACGAAGTTCCGCCGCCGCAAGTAGGGGAGGCTTCCAATCGATTTTCCAAGCCCTGTCCGCAGATGCGTGACGGGGCTTTTTTTGTGCCCGGATTTGGCGGATATCGCCAAATAATAGTGAATCCTGGGATTTCTCGAAAAAATTGGCCTTTTGGCAAAATTATAAGTAACCTGCAGGCAATCAGATACGAATCCGGTATGTCAATTGGCACACAATTCGCAAAATTATCGCATATGCAGCAAAATATCATGAAAACACTCAAACCTATCACTGTTCTAACACTCATTGCCGTCGCTGCGCCGGGATTCCTCTCGGCGAAGCCGTTTACCAGGGAAATCATCCGGGAATTCGATTCCGGAAGTATCCAGAAAGTCGACCTGCAGGCACAATCCGCCAACGTCGGGATATCCAGCTGGGACCGCGACAAAGTCGTTGTCGATGTGGAATTGACCGCAAATGCGTCCGATCAGGCTGAGGCCGATGAAATCTTTGACGAGGCAGAAGTGAGCATCACTGAAAATGCCGGTGTGCTCGAAGTCGTCGTTAAGACGAAAAGCAAAAGTGGCTCAATGTTTGGCATTTTCGGGGGTTCGAATTCATCCCGGGCCAATATTACCGTGAATGTTCCGGAAAATATGGACCTTCATCTGAAAAACGGTTCCGGCAATGTCGCAATCGATGACATCACAGGCGTGCTTGTATTTACATCAGGCAGCGGCAATGTCAGCGGGAGCAACCTGACTGGCGACGTCAAGGCCAAGTCCGGTTCCGGCGATATTAATCTCGTCGCTGTGCAGGGGAATATCATCGTCGGTACAGGATCCGGCAGCGTCAAGGTCAGCGATATGGAGGGTAGCCTCGATGCCGCCACCGGGTCCGGTGACGTCAAGGCCAATGGCCAAATCAGCCAGTTTACCGCCAAAACTGGTTCCGGTAGTGTCCGCATCGAATCATCTGTCGAGCTGGTCGATGACTCCAAGGCCGCCACCGGTAGTGGTGACGTTAAAATCCTTCTCCCGGCTTCCGCCGGCTTCGAACTCGATGCCGGCGTCGGTAGTGGTAGCATCTCTTGCGACTTCGACCTCGTCGATCCCGTCGCCAAGAAACGTTCCCTCAAAGGGGCCACCGCCAATGGTGGTCCAAGCCTGAAAATCGGCACCGGGTCCGGTAGTATCCGCGTCGGACACAACTGATCCTTCCATCCAGGCTTTTTACATCTTTCCGGAATCCCGCTATTTCAGCGGGATTCCGTATATATAAGAGGTACAATAAAGATTATGTCTAATTTATTTATTCTCTGGAGAATGCGGTCTTCTAATAGCACTCTAAAGTTTACCTAATGCTAAACCTTTGACAGCCCCCTGCCCCGGAGGTTAAATTCAAGGAATGAACTGGATAACGAGCTTTGGGGGGACAAGGCGGTGGCTCGCGGCCTTGATGATCCTGGGACTGACGAGCACGCTTTATGGCCCGGCCTACATCAAGATTGAAGGCGTCGATGGCGAGTCCAAGGACAAGAATCACGATCAGTGGATAGATGTTCTCGCCATTGACTGGGGCATGAGCAGGCCTGCACCTGTTTCAGGAGGAGGCGGAATTAGCGATTTAGTCTTCGATGGTATCTCGGCAACGAAGTACATCGACAAGTCGACACCGTTGTTGATGCAGAGTTGTGCCACGGCAAACCCCTATCCTGCTGTTGAAGTGCATCTCACGCGAAGGGCTGGAGCTGAACCTGATGAGCAGGTATACCTCGTCATCAAGTTGGAGAATGTACTTGTCACCTCGGTTTCCACCGGTGGCAGCGGAGGCGAGGACCGGTTGACGGAGAATGTCACCTTGAATTTCGGCAGGATCAACTTCGACTACCAGAAAACGGCTGATGGGGCCGAATCGGGTGTTGGGCCATTCATTTGGGACGTAGCTAGAGGCACCACAGAATAGACATTCAACGACCTGTTAGAACCCCTTTGCAAGTTCGCGTGATAGACATGACAAGACGAGCAAAGCTTGTTTACCTGATTGGTTTCCTGGTTTTTGGGGCTGTGCAGATGGAAGCCCCTGCGTTCCTGAAATTTGACGGGATCGATGGGGAATCCAAGGATACCGACCACGAAGACTGGATTCCGATTGAAATAATCAGCATGGGGCTGGTTCATCCGACACCAGATCCCCGGACTGGTGATGCCCGACCAATCTTCAAGGAATTTACGGTGGAAAAGCAAACGGACAAGGCGACCGCCCCACTCCTTGAGGCACTTGCCACGGGAGCGGTGATTCCGAATGCTGAGATTGACGCCACGGAGGGCAAGGGCCGTCCGACCTACCTCAAGTACAAGCTGACGGATGCCATTGTCACCTCCTACACCCTTTCGGGAGACGATATGGCGATAGCGCCGTCTGAAACAATTTCACTAAATTACTCAACCATCCAGACATGCTACTGGCAGCGGAGTGACAGTGGCGTAGTCCTATTAAAAGTGGAAAGTTTCTGGGACATTCCCCTAAACAGGGGCGGTTCCTCCAGCGGGAATGCGTCCCCCACCATTGAGCCGATTCCCGACGTTCAGCTTAAGCCCGGTGAGTATAAGGAGTTGATCGCCGTGGTGGCGGACAATGAGACGGTACCGAATGACCTGATTGTAACGGCGGACGCGGACAACATCGACCTCGTTCTCGATCTTGAAGTGAGCGGGACCGAAAACGAGCGAACGGTCAGTTTTCGGGCATCCTCACTTTATTCTGGAGCAACCAGTATCAACCTCCATGTTTCCGATGGGGTAAACACGACCACGCGGTCTTTTGCTGTCCTGGTCGATGTGGAAATGACCCCTTTCGAGGCGTACATGATGGCTAATTTCTCGCCCGAGGAACTGGACGATCCCCAGATTGCCTCGCCGATCAGTGACCCAGACAAAGACAATATTCCGACGGTCGTCGAGTATGCCCTGGTGACAAATCCGAACGAGTACACCCTGCCCCAGCAGGCGGTAAGGGTAACCCGCGAGAACACCGATACCGGGCCGGTCATTCGACTGAATTACCGTCGCCGGACGGATGATCCGAATATCGGTCCAATTCCCTGGATGGCACCGGAGTCATTGCTCTTTGAACCGGCCAGTAACAATCCCCTCTATGAGGAAAAGAAGAATACCGGGGAGAATCCGTTTTACGAGGACGTGGAGGGCATCTACCCGATTGACCCCGATGGGAAGGATGTTCACATGATCCGGATGCAGGTGGATTTCAATTAGTACCCGACTGCCTGCCCATCCTTGCGGGACTCGCTGGCTCCCGCGTAGACGCCGGTCTCCGGATCGCGCCAGACGGCCTGGTAGCCGCCGAAAGAGCCCTTGCCCTCGATGAGGCTGTGTCCCCTCGCCTTCAGTTCGTTGACGGCATCCGGAGGGAATCCGGACTCAAGGGCGACATGGCCGCCATCGAGCATGCGGGTACCGGAGGGATCGGAGTCCCCGGAGTGGACAATACGGGGCGCATCGCCCGCTTCCTGGAGGTTCATGCCGAAGTCGACCATGTTCATGACAATCTGGGCATGGGCCTGTGGTTGGGTATCCCCACCCATGACCCCGAAGGCGCAGAGCGGTTGATCGTCCTTGGTGATAAAGGCGGGGATGATGGTATGGAAGGGTCGCTTGCCGGGGGCATAGGCATTGGCGTGGTCGGGGTCCATGGAAAATCCGGATCCCCTACTCTGGAATCCGAATCCGAGGCCGGGCGGAAAGAGCCCTGAGCCGACTCCACGGTAATTACTCTGGATAAAGGAGACCATGTTCCCCTCCCCGTCCGCTGTGGCGAGATAGACAGTATCTCCCTGACGCAGCTCATCCGGATCCGGCGGAATATTGAGGGCGGCCTTCATGGGATGAATCTGCTTTCTCTGGTTGGCGGCGTAATCCTTGGATAGCAGTTGCTCCAGGGGGACGTCGTGAAAGTGCGGATCGGCATATTCCAGTGCACGGTCATGATAAGCCAGTTTCTTGGCCTCAATGAAGGCATGGAGATGGTCGACACAGCCGAATGAGGGCTGTGAGAAATCAAACCCCTCAAGAATGTTGAGTATCTGCAGGGCGGCCAGCCCCTGTCCGTTCGGTGGGAGCTCCCAGACATCGTAACCCCGGTAGTTGGTGGAAATAGGCTCCACCCACTCGGAGTTATGGTCTGCAAAGTCCTCATAGCGCAGGAAGGAACCATGTTTCTCGAGGAACTCCGCCATGACGCGGGCCATGTCACCGGTATAAAAGGCATCCCGGCCAAGTTCGGCAATAATGGCATAGGTGTCGGCAAGGTCCGGGTTTTTCCAAATCTCCCCTTTTGCCGGGGCGCGTCCATCGAGGGTCAATGCCTCGAGGAAACCAGGATACTGGGCCCGGGTCTTTACCGTGGCAGCCCAGTAATGGGCGATCACCTCCGAGACGGGATATCCTTCCCGGGCATAGTGAATCGTCGAGGCGAGGACTTTATCCATTGGCAACTGGCCAAACCGTTCATGGAGGACAAACCATCCATCGACACAACCTGGAATAGATACGGAAAGGGGGCCCAAGTTGGGGATTTTGTCGAGTTCCATGGACTTGAGCAGCCGGCCCATGTCATCAAGGGAGGCTCCCCGGGCACTGCGACCACTGGCGTTGAGGCCATGCAGCTGGCGGCTCTTGGCGTCCCAGAGGAGAACAAAGAGATCCCCCCCGATGCCACACCCGGTTGGCTCCATTAATCCCAGGCAGGCATTGACCGCGATAGCGGCATCAACGGCGTTGCCCCCGTCCTTGAGGATATCGAGACCCACCTGCGCAGCCAGCGGTTGGCTGGTGGCAACCATGCCATTCTTCCCGAGCACCTCGCTGCGGGTGGCAAACGGTTCCCCGGTGATTCGATCGGCCATGGTCAGGAGTCCTTCCGGAGAGCCTCGGTTTCAGCTAACCGGGCGGTCTTCATGGCGTTCCCGAAAGCGCCGAGGTTGTAGACCTGCTCGTAGCCAAGGGACTTTAAGTTAGAGGTCGCGATGCCGGAACGCCGGCCACTGCGACAGAACAGGAGGATTGGTTGATCCTTGCTGATTTCCGCCTCGGCGACCTTCTTCTCGAGCTGGTCGAGGGGGTAATTGGTGGAACCGGGGACCGACTGGCTGGCAAATTCGCCGGGTGTCCGCACATCGATGAGTAAGGCACCCTTTTTCAGGATCGCTACGGCTTCCTCGGGATTCATGGCCTTCACCTTGGGCAGGGCGATATAGAGGAAAATGACAATGACGACTATAAGGGGAATCCATTTCATACTCTTTGAGGTAATGCGATCGGCTGTTCCCGGCAAGACGGAAGAGGATTTTAAGAGTCGCCTTGGAATTCGATTTCCTCCTTAACAGGCGGCTGAGAATGACTGACGACACTCCAATGCAAGTGGTCTGCGGGCTTATTTTTCATGGAAACCGGCTGCTGGCCACCCGGCGGGATCCGAAGCGGCACTTCCCCCTATTGTGGGAATTTCCCGGTGGCAAGCTGGAGAATGGCGAGATGCCCGAGGATGCCCTGCATCGCGAGCTGGAGGAAGAGCTCCAACTGAAGGTGGAGATTGTCCAGGAGCTCCCGGGCGTGGCATACCAAGGCGACGGATTCCGGCTCAAGCTCCTGCCCTTCGTTTGTCGTATTGCCCAAACCGCGGCCCCGATACCGCTTGACCATGTGGAAATCCGCTGGATTGAGCCGGAATGGGCGGATCATTTGACATGGGCCCCGCCTGATATTCCCTTAATTGCTCAACTGAATGATTTAGCACCTTCGATTGATCATGAATAACTACGAATTTCAAAAGAACCTGAAATCCCTCTGGGAAAAGGCCGTTACCCTCTATGAGGCCGGCAACCGCGATAGCGGCACCTATTTTGATGCCGATGAGGTGGAGTTCCTGAAGGCAATCGGCCACACCGCCCGCGAGGTCTTTGACTTTGCGGAAGACCAGGTCAACTACGGGGAGCCGGATTTCGAGACCTTCCTCCTCATTGCCGCGTTGCGGCGTCATTACCACCTGCATGTGATGCGAGAGGCGGTCAGTGAAGTGGTGGTTGATACGGGTGACCTGCCGCCAAAGACCGACGCTGTGCGCGGCATCGAATGGCTGCCCCGGTTGATGCCGAAGGCACGCGCCAAGCTGCGCGGGGAGATGTCCGATGACCTCATGTACGGCTGCGGTGGCGACCGCAAGTTCTTCAAGACCCACAATATCCATCCGGCGGAGTTCCTGGCCTTTGTCATGGACCACTTTGACGACGATGAGGCGATTATTGACTTTGTCGCCTCGCGCTCGGAAGCTGTGGTCCATTCATGAATCCGATTGATGTCATCAAGCAGAACGCCGAGGCTCTCTACGGCGAAGAACAGCTCCTGGAGAAGCTCAAGACCGGTCAGCGCCTGAAGGTCAAGCTGGGCGTGGACCCGACCCGGCCGGACCTGACGTTTGGCCACATGGTGGTTTTCAACAAGCTGCGTCAGTTCCAGGACCTGGGTCATGAAGCAATCCTCATCATTGGCGACTTTACGACCCTCATCGGCGACCCTTCGGGCCGCTCCTCCACCCGCCCGGTCCTAACGGAGGAGGAAATCAAGGAAAACGCCCGGACCTACGTCGAACAGGCCTACCTTGTCCTCGATCCGGAAAAGACAACTGTCCGTTTCAATTCCGAGTGGTTCAATGAGATGTCCTTCAAGGATTGCCTTGGCCTGTCGCGCCAAATGACCGTGGCCCGCATGTTGGAACGGGACGACTTTTCAAAACGCTACAAATCGAACACGCCCATCTCCATCATTGAGTTCCTCTACCCCCTCGTTCAGGGTCACGACTCGGTGATGATTGAGTCGGATGTCGAGCTGGGCGGCAGCGACCAGACGTTCAATTGCCTTGTCGGACGTCAATTGCAGAAGGATGCCGGCCAGTCCGAACAGGCCGTCCTCACCCTACCCCTCCTCGTTGGTACCGACGGGGTGAAGAAAATGTCCAAGTCCCAGGACAACTACATTGCCTTTAATGACACCGCCAAGGACATGTTCGGCAAGATCATGTCCATCAGTGACGAGGTCATGTGGGACTACTACCGCCTCCTTCTACTGAAGACGGATGTGGATGTCGAGGCAATGAAGGGTGACCATCCGATGGAGCTGAAGAAGCGTCTGGCGGTCACCTTGACCTCAAAGATTCTTGGCGAGGGCAAGGGTGAGCACGAACGGGAACAGTTTGAGAAGGTCTTCTCCCAGAACAAGCGACCGGACGACATGCCCTCCTTCGCCTGGGCGGACCTTGCCTCGGAGGAGACGCAGTCCCTGTTGAACCTGCTCGGCAATTCAAAGCTCGTTCCGAGCAAGAAGGAGGCCCGGCGTCTGATCAAGCAGGGATCCGTCAAGGTGAATGATGAGAAGGTGGACGACCCCTTCGCTTCTTATGGAAAACCGGAAGAGCCCCTGGTCATCCAGGCGGGGAAGCGGATTTTCTTTGAGGTGAAGTAGGCACGGAATGCCGACCCCATCGTGCCGCCGCTACGCGGCTCTCTTCGAGGTGCCTACCGATGGTCCGTGGGCTGCGCCCACGGCTAACATATTTTGGCCCTCCGGGCCAATTGGCTGCGGGCCTCAGTCCGCGGGACGCGGACCCTCCGGGGAACAAGTCCGCGGGACGCGGACCCTCCGGGCTGCTAAAGCAAAGCTGCCGCTTCGGTATCCACCAGCCACTCGACTTTCTCCAGGAAGCGGCTTACCAGCTGTACTGGATACTGGTCGGGCTCGCCCTCAAGGACCGCCTTGAGCCGTTCCGCCTTGGCAGCTCCGGTCACTGTAATGACAATCTTGCTACTGGCGGCGAGGCCGTCCGGGGTGATACTGATGCGCCAGCCTTTCCCCGGGACATCAACCGGGGCAAAAAGCGTTCCGGAGGCGATGGCCCCGAGCATGGGGCTGTCGGGGAAAATGGATGCGGTGTGCCCATCGTCCCCCATGCCGAGAAAGCAAAGATCAAAGGTATGCCCGTACCCAAACCGGTCCTGCCAGCGCCGTTCGACCATTGCGGCCAGTGAATGCGGATCCAACATCATGGGCCAGTTCAGCTTTCGTTCTTCGGGAACCCCAAGGGGCGTTAAGAGCAGGCGGTTGGCATTGCCGAAATTGCTTTCCGGATGGTCCAGCGGGACCAACCGCTCATCACTGACACTCCACATGGCCTGGTCGAGCACTGCCTTGCTGATGGCCTTGTTTTCCACCGCCCATCGGTAGAAGGCCTTCGGTGTTGAGCCACCGGTAAGGCCAATCGTGCAAGGGTCCCCGCAGGTGGCGGCGCTGATTTCCATTAATTCCGCCGTCCGCCTGAAGATGTCCTCCAGGCTTCCAATGCGGATCTTTCCGTATGCTGACGTTGTCTCCTCCATAAATCCTTTCAACAAAAGAACATTGCTTCTGAAAGACTTTGCTGGGGCGGCAGGGGTTCGATATGCAACGGATGTGAAAACTGGCCGGAGGGCAACCCGGCCTGGATTAAGCCGGAGCGGAGGGATACGTCATAACGGCAACTGAGGAAGTGTTGTGGATTGGCATAGGACCACTCTATCCGCATGCAGCTGCTGCTCCCCTCCTCCACCAACTGCTCGAAGGCAAAGACCACGGAGTCGATATCGGCCGGCCTTGGGAAACACTTTTCCAGCGCATTACGGTGCCACTTGAGCATTTGCAGGACCGTCCTGCGCATTCCCTTGTGGTATTGAAATCGTAATGATTGCAGTCCTTCGATCAATTCGCGAGGCGGAAACCGGCTAATGAATTGTCCCATGTGTTGGCGCAGCGGCAGTGTCCGGGCGTATGCGAGGTCCTTGATACGGCGAGAATCCGGCCAGTCAATGGCATCGTAGGCATCGCCCTCGATCTCCCCGTCAAAAATAACCCGGCGGCACCGCTCGATGAAGCCAAGGTAATGCTGCGAAATCCGGTCCGCCGGTACCCGGTGGAACCAGTGATAGGTCGGGAGGTCTGATTCCAGCCAGATGGAGACCTGGTTCTCGAGATAGTCCGACTCATCTGGTGAATACCCGAGGATGAGCGCCTCGCAACAACAGACGTCCCGCAGGTGCTTCCCGATGTAGCACTGACTGAACAGCTTGCCCTCGAAGGCATACTCCCCGGCCGGAACTTCCGACGGACAAAGGACGACGATCCGGCACGGATATTTCTGGGCAAACTCGATGGCCGTTTGGAATAGCTCCTCGGCTTCATGAACCGTCGTACTCAAGCCGAGATGGAGGATCAGGTTCATCTGGGAAGCCCGGAAGTCGGTAGAAGCGCCGTTCCCCGGCATTCCCGCATCCCACATATGAGTCAATGTCTCGGAAACTTTCTCAACCGGCATGGAGACACCCGGCAAACTGTCGAAAATCCGTTCCATTTAGATCAGATCCCAATCTGGCGCCATTGATGGCCATTTGCCCCAAGGAGGTCTTCGGCTGCTTCCGGTCCCCATGATCCGGCGGCATACTCAGCCATGCCCGTGTTACCCAGTTCCTTCCATGCCTCCAGTACCGGCGTCACCAGGCGCCAGGAGGCCTCCGTTTCGTCACCACGGATAAAGAGTGTACTGTCACCGACAATGGCATCGACGATTAGCCGCTCGTAGGCTTCCGGGGTGTTGGAACCAAAAGTCGTGGCATAGCGAAAGTGCATCTTCACCGGCTGGGTACGGGTCTCCAGTCCGGGCACCTTGGAATTGGTCAGGAGGGTCATCCCCTCGTCCGGTTGGACCTGGATGACGAGGGCGTTTTGGACGACATCGTACTGCCGGCTGTCGGAGAAAAGGATTCCCGGCGGGCGTTTGAAATGTATGGCGATTTCCGATACACGGCGGGCCATCCGCTTGCCAGACCGCATGTAGAAGGGAACGCCCTTCCAGCGCCAATTATTGATCGCCAGCCTTAGCGCGGCATAGGTCTCCGTTGAGGAATCTTCAGGTATCCCCTCCTCTTCCATGTAACCGGCGACCCTTTTGCCGTCCATCAGGCCTTCCGTGTAGCGGGCGCGCACGACATCGGCCTCTGGAACGGGATCCAGCTTCAAGGGCTGGATGGCCTTGAGGACCTTGACCTTTTCGTCGCGGATGGATTCCGGATCGAGGGAGACCGGCGGCTCCATGGCGATGAGGGAGAGCAGCTGCATGGTGTGGTTCTGGATCATGTCCCGCAGGGCACCACTGTTGTCATAGTAGCCGCCCCGGCTTCCGACACCGACCGATTCGGCGACCGTGATCTGGACCGAGTCAACGTATTCCCGATTCCAGATGGGCTCGAAGATGGCATTGGCAAACCGTGCCACGAGCAGGTTCTGGACCGTCTCCTTTCCCAGATAATGGTCGATACGGTAGACTTGGGACTCTTCGAAATTGCGGGTCAGGACGGCATTCAGATCCCTTGCCGTATCGAGGTCCCGGCCAAAGGGCTTTTCGATAATGACCTTGGCCGCCAGTTCTCCATCCACCTTGTGGGAGGCAAGGTCACTTTGGCCAAGGTTTTGAATAATTGGCGCGAAGACACCGGGAGGGGTCGAAATATAGAATACCAACTGCATTTCCCGCCCGGCCTGCTGTTGCAAGTCTTCGATTTTCCCGGCCAGGTCCACGAAGGCCTCGGCCTCATCATAGCCACCGGCATGATAATGGAAGCCCTGTTCCAGTTCGCTCCAGACCGATTCGTCCATCGGGCGGCGCGAAAACTCCTCGATCGATTCGTGGGCCAACTTGCGGAAGTCCTCATCAGGGATGGGTTTACGGCCATAGCCAATGAGGTGGAATTCCGATGGAATCAAGCTGTCGAGGGCGAGATTGTAGATTCCCGGAATCAGTTTCCGGGCGGTCAGGTCCCCGGAGGCTCCGAAGATGACCATGATGGTCGGCGGCGAGCCCCGGTGCCGGCTCAAGCCCTCAAGAAATGGATGACGATTCTCTGTTTGCTGCATATGTGAACCCGTGGCCTTTATTTTTCCGACATCCTCATGGACTCTGCAATGATTAATTGAGACGGAATACCAGCTAAACAAAAAGGGGCCGCCTGCATTGGCAAGCGGCCCCGTGAATTAAATCAAGGTGATGGGTCTATGCATCAATCGCCCACAGTGAAGTCCTCAACGGCAAGACCGTTGTTCTTCAGGAAGACCTTCCTCCACTGCTGTTCGCCGGCATAGTCCATATACAGGTCGTACGCCGTCGGAGTACCCTGGTGGACATAGGGAATGAAGTATTCCCCATTGCTGTCCGTCATGACTGTGAAGTTGACGGGAGACCGCCGACGGTTACCGGCTGTCATGGTCAGCGTTGCACCCGCTACCGGACTGCCGCCGGAATCGGTGACAACTCCCGTCACACCCGCGGAGACCTGGAAGTCGTTCACGTTGTAAGCTACGGACGAACCACCAAGGTCATCACCCGATTGGTCACCTGCTTGATTGATCCACCCTCCGGTGAAGGAGAAGTAATGTGGATTGTTATTGAACAGGTAAATCAACTTGGACCGCGGATCGACCGCATTCTGGCGGACGTCCTGGTCGAAGTCACCCATATGGACAACCCCATACTCAAGGTGGATGTTCAGGTAGGCGAACCCGGTATCAGGAACGGTGAACTGAATCTCAGCGAAACAGGCATCCGGGAACTGATACTGAACATTGGGTGGAAGCGGCGTATCCGGCAGGTAGTCCTGCAGGACTATCTGGGACCGGTTGGCATAGAATTCACCACTCGGGATGAAGGCCACGCCATACCCGCACTGTTCGAGACTTACCGTGTCGTAGATGTGAATCGGGTTGGCTCCCTTGGTCGTGAACGGGAACGGGAGACAGACTTCGAGGGAAACAATGTCCCCAGGCGATCCCAGGTAGAACACATTGTAGAAGAACTGACCGGGATTGGTCGAACTGATCATGTGCCACGGCTGGTTCATTGTATCGGGCGTGAAGATGACGCGGAACTGCTGTCCGGGCTCGTCACACTCGGGATAGCGGTCAAACAGGCAGAGCGAGGAGTCCGTGATTTCGTTGGAGGAGATGCAGATGAACTGCTGCACGGCCTCTCCGCGGTTTCCGCATTCGTCGATGGCATACCAGACCCGTTCGTAGGCGACCGGGCAGCTGGGTTCCAGCGGTTGTTCTTCGCAGTCCAAGAGACCGATCCTGCCCCCATCCTCATAGAGGACGGTCAGTTCACCGTCGCAATTATCGAGGGCGAATGCAGCTTCCAGTTCCTCAGGCGTCGGATCGGGAAGTTCATCGATGGTCGGACACGGATTTTCCGCATCGCAGATGTAGAATACTACGTTCTGCGGAGCGCTGACCGACGGTGGCGTCGTGTCTTGAACCGTAATGACCTGCGAGACGGAACTGGTGTTACCGCTGCAGTCAGCAACGGTCCAGGTACGGGTAATGGTCAACAAACAAGGATCGCCAACCGGGTCACTGTCGGACGGAGTTGCTTCCGTGACGGAGCTGTCACAGGAGTCATAAGCCGCCAACGGAACTGCCGGGGGAACGTCCTCAATGCATTGTACCGTCGTGTCAGCCGGTACCTGTCCGGTGATCACTGGATCGGTATTGTCTACCACCGTGATGGTCTGCAGATCACCCGAGCTGATATTGCCGCAATTGTCTTCAGCATACCATGTCCTCAGGATGGTGTAATTGCCTTCGCAATCACCGGGAACAATGGAGTCGCTGAAGGTCACTTCAAGGACACCGCTGCAATCATCAGTGGCCGAGGCTTGCCCTGTACCAGTGGGGGTCAGGTCCGCCGTGCAATCGGCCTGGACATCGGCCGGCGGGGTGACCGTCGGGGCGGTTGAGTCGACTACGGTGATTGTCTGGACATTACCGCTACTCGTATTGCCGCAATTGTCTTCCGCATACCAGGTCCGCAGAATTGTATAGCTGCCGACGCAATCACCGGGGACGGTGGAGTCGCTGAAGGTGACTTCAAGGACACCACTGCAGTCATCAGTGGCTTGGGCCGTACCGGTGGAAGATGGACTTGTATCCCCTGAACAGTCCACCTGAGCATCAGCCGGTGGCGTGACGGACGGTGCGGTTGAGTCGACCACGGTAATGGTCTGGACATCGCCGCTACTCGTATTGCCGCAATTGTCCTCGGCGTACCAGGTCCGCTCGATGGTGTAATTACCGTCGCAATTGCCGGGAATGACATTGTCGCTGAAGGTTACTTCAAGGACACCGCTGCAATCATCGGTGGCTGAGGCCATACCCGTGCCAGACGGGGTTGTGTCACCGGAGCAATCAACCCGGGCATCAGCCGGCAGGGTGACCGTCGGCTCGGTTGTGTCGACCACGGTAATGGTCTGAACATCCCCCGAGCTGACGTTGCCGCAATTATCTTCGGCATACCAGGTCCGTTCGATGGTGTAATTACCGTCGCAGTTG
>JBFOLZ010000009.1:0-24654 GCA_040830445.1 Puniceicoccaceae bacterium | reverse complement strand
TTCCCCCCCCGCCCCAGAGGAATCCCCCCTTTCCCCGCCAGTTGTCGTTCAGGGCCGTTCCCTCTCCCGGCGGTTTGAAGCAGTTTTCTTCCCCATCGCCCTTGCCCGACAAACGGTTTTCAACGAGGCCCAGCGTCAGGTAGTCCCTTTCCGTCCGGATGGTGATGGCCCCATTTTAATTGCTATGCCCCCAGAAATGGTTGTGCGCTCCCGCCACACCGCTGGAGAACTTCAGGATGGTCGATGAGGAATCCTCGATGGTACAGGCTTCATCCTTCGCGCGAACCACATTGGCGTCAAACGACATTACCGACTCCACATCCCCGACCAGATAGCGAAGCAAGTCGAAGAGATGGATGGCCTGGTCAACAATCGGGCCGCCGGAGATTTCCTTCTTGAAGAACCAGTCCGCAATGCCCCACTCCGTGATGGCCGGGCAGAAGAACTCCGAATAGGTGTGGGTCACCTTCCTGCCGTCCAGTAGTTCAAGGCAACGATTTGCCGCGGGCATGTAGCGCCACATGAATCCCACGGAAACCGGCACCGGGGAGGATTCCAGGATCTCCAGAATCTCCTTTGCCTCCCTGACCGTTCCAGCGGCCGGCTTCTCCACGAATATGGGAATGTCCAATTGGATGGCTGCCTCGATGGCCTGCTTGCGAACAAAGGGGGGCGAAAAGTTGAGCAGGGCGTCCAAGCCGGATTCGGCTGCGACCATGCTCCCGATATCGGAATAAGCCCTGGCGCCGAGCTCCTCGACCGCCCGGGCCTGCGATGCCTCACTGGGATCGCAGACAGCTGCCACCTCCACTCCCTCCATCCGGGCAAGGTTCATCTTGTGGCTGTTCCAGAAGATGTGCCCGGCTCCAATAATGCCTACTTGTAACGGTTTCATCTAAACAATTTCCAAAGTTAACATGTGGGCCTTCACCAACACATGACAGTCATGACTGGTTTGCAATCAAGTGAGCTCCCCACTTTCGGATCCTCGGCCAAGCCTTTAGAACTTCGCCTGCATGGTGACAAAGATCCGCCGCGGCTCGTTGGGCAAGCCACCCGGCAGGATGAAGCGGTCGTCGAGGATGTTCTTGACGTTCACCTGCAGGGTGTAGTCAACAGCGTCCGATCCGAACTCATAACTCAGCAGGAGCTCCCAGGTAATCTGGTCGTCGAGGAGGATCCGGTTTTCCACCGACTCATCCGGTCCCACCCGGAAACCTCCGGTACCGGCGCCCGGGTTGTCGGAGCGAAGAGTGTAGTCCCCAAAGCGCTCACCCAGCCAGGAGAACCCTCCCCCGATTGAGAACCCGTCGAGCTTGCCCTTGGTGAAATCATATTTCGTCCACATGCCGACCTGATGCTCGGGAACCGTGATGGAGGGAATCGAAAGGGTGATGTTCTGGCTTTCCCGGATGTCGCCCACTTCTGCCGCCAGCAGCTCAATCGAATCAATGTAGGCATAGGTGAGGACGATCTGCAGCCCGGAAACCGGGCGCAGGAAGAGCTCGGTCTCAAAGCCGTCAATCTTCCGGCCATTGACCTGTGATCCGACCAGGGGCGCCAGCACGCCGCCGGAAATTGAACTCAAGTATCCTTCCAGCGGGACAGTGAAGAGTTTGGTCGTTCCTTCCAGTTCCGTATGGAAGACGGCCATGGAGCCGGAAACCTTGTCATCGAAGGCGTCAAACTTGGCCCCGAATTCGTAACCGCTCCCCCAGAGGGGATGCTTGGCCACATCAACCGTGAAGTCCCGGGAATCGTAGGGAATCTGATTGCCGTTTTCATCGGTCGCCGGGGGCAGGTCATCAATCAGCACCGGCACCGTTCCCGATTGCGGGACGAAGGATTCACTGTAGCTGGCGTAGACCGTGAGACTGTCGCTAATTGTGTAGGAAGTCCCGATCTGCGGGGATACAGCCGACTCACGGAACGCTTCTTCGCGCAGTTCTCGCTCACCGGTTTCAGCATCGGTGATGAATTGCCCGATCGTGATCTTGTCATAGCGTACGCCGCCGAGGATGAGGAAGCGTCCATTGTTGAAGCGGGAGACATTGCTGATGAAGGCCGCTTCGGAATTCATGTCCTGGTCCTGGTTGAACTCCAGGGGGAATTTCTCCTTGTCGTAGAAAATGTTGGAAAGGTCCGTGACAACAACCGTCGGGCTGAAGAACGGGTTGTTGGGATCATTGACCGTTGCCTCGTAAACATCCGGATTGATGACATTGCTGGCGCCATCGGTCGACAGGAAGGCCTTGTAGTTGTTATCCAAATACTCAAAGCCGATGATGGTCTGGTTCTCCGATGGTCCCATTTCCCATTTCCCGGTTATCTCCAGCTGGTAGGCAGTGTCATCGTTATAACGGTCCCAGTGGTTGGAAGAGTACCCGTTGCCGGCATCACCGGAAATGAGGATGCCCCATGGCTGGCCCCAGATGGATTCCCGGTTGATGTCATTGTGCACGATGTACAACTTGGCGAACCACTCATCAAAGAGCTTCTGGCGGACTTCCAGCGATGAGGTATGGGTGTCGACATCGTTAAAGGAATTCGTCGGGGTCATGTTGAGGGTCCAGTCCCAGTGCTCGGCATAGCTGTCCCAGATACGCGGGGCCGCGGAACCGTCGGGATTGGTATTCTCCGCCTGGTAGAATATGCCGAGAAACTTGTCCTCCGCGATGGCGTAGGAAGAAAAGGGGTCGGTTGAGGAGAGAAGGCGCAAGGAAGCGTGTTCGTCCGCCGGAACTTCCTCCAGCAAGTCGAGCCAGATCTCGCGCCACTGCTTGTTGATCTTGGGCAGCGGAGCGATGTTGTAGGCGTTTTGGTTCAAGTAATCCCACTGGACCTCGATGGTTGTGTTGGCGAAGGGCTTGTATTCAAGAAGACCCGACCAGAACGAGCGCTCGTCCTTGGTGTTGTCCTGGTAACCATTGTCCTTCTTGTAGGAAGCATCAAAGCGATAGAGAAGACGGCCGGAGGTATCCGCTTTTCCGTCGAACAGCGGACCCGTGTGGTTTATCTGGAACCGCATGTGATCGTAGTTTCCAACGATCAACTTAATGTCAGTACGCTGTTCCGGGAGGGCATTGAGGGTGAGGTAATTGATAATCCCACCCGGCTCAACCTGGCCATAGAGGAGCGACATCGGGCCCTTTACCAGTTCAACCTTCTGGACATTCGTCATGTCCTGGGTGAACAACTGAATGATGCCATTGCGCTTGGAGCGGCCGGTCCGCAGACCCCTGATGTAGAAGGCGTCATTCTCCTCGGCACTGACCCGGGCCACATTGGTAACACCCGAGGAAAAACGCACCGCGTCCTGCAGCGTCTGCGAATAGGTGTCCTCGAGGAACTCCTGCGTAAGCGACGTGACCGTGATCGGCACCGAGCGGACCTCAATATCGAACTTGGTCGCCGACAGACTGTTGCGCGCCTGGTAGCCAACATTGTTGGTGCTGACCACAAAGGGATCGAGGTTAAAGACAGAACTGTCGTCCTCTGAAATATGGGCGAATACAGGCATCGCCCCGGAAAGCAGCACCAGTGATAGAAGGGTTTTCCGCACGGTTGGGATATACATGATAGATGTAGGCTGGGTAAAATTAAAAGGGAGGCTGCCCGGAGTACCCGGGCAGCCCCGTTGGATAAAAATCCCTTATTTCATAATATAGGTCCAGGAACCTCCGTCCCCAACAAGGTTCTCGGGGAGGTAAATATACTTGCTCAGGGTGTAGCTCCAGACCCAGTCACCGGAAGCGACGTTGATGAAGCCCAGCCACTGCATGGTATCCACATTGCCAGCCTCATCAACCGGATAGCCGGCCCAGATTTGTTGCTCAACCCCGGTGACGAGTTCCAGCTGCATGTACCGGGCATCGATGACCGTGCCCCGCTTGTCGGCCCAGTCCGGATTGTTGGGCGTCAAGTCCGGCAGTGCTTCCTCGTTGAAGAAGACAAATCCCCAGGGGACATTGACATCGAGAAGACCCTGGGAAATGGCGTCCTTGATCCCGGCGGTAACATCATAGCCGACCAAATTGTCGAGGCGTTGTTGCTCGGTGGGAGTGTTGAAGCCGAAGTCCGCCCAGCTGGAGTTGGTGGTCGGCACAGTGGCCGGATCAATCTCGAAGAGCTTGATCTGGTTGACGTAGCTGAAGGGCCACGCGTTCGGAAAGGTCGGAAACGAGCCTTCCGGAATGTCCAGCCCCGGAACCAGGTAAACTCCGACTGTCACCCCCGGAGCGACAATGCCGGAGAGGGCACTGTCGATTTCGTTCCAGAGAACACCGAGATGGAGAACAATTTGATCAGCCGCTGCGAGCTTGTTGAACAAGTCGGGATTCTTATGGGTGGCAGCATCTCCACCGAAGCGGGCGAACGACCACCAGATACCATTGGTGTTCCAGCCAACGTTTCCGGGATTGTCGTTTTCGCCGTTCCACTGGTTGAAGGAATGGAAATCCAAGGCTTCATTGGAACGTAAGCGACCCGTGTCATAAAGCCCGGTCGGAAGGATTTCCGAACTCTGGGCGGCCATTTCGGCAATGGCGAACAGCGGGATTAAGGATAGTGCGATCAGTTTTTTCATAGTGAGTGTGATGATTATTATTTAAGTTAGAGGGTTCATGGTAAAGTCACGTTTCCGTCCGGGGTGATGATGACCCAGGCCTGCATGCTGTAGTCATAAAACCAATTCGGGGCAGTGTCGGGCCAGGCATACATCCAGGCGGCCCGCTCCTGGGAATAGATAAAGGGGAAAAGGCCGTCCTGGGTCCATGTCCATCCGAGTCCCGCCGTGTACATCCAGAGGGAAGAAAGCGTGGATTCATCCGGTAGGAAGAGGAGTCGGCTGAGGGTATAGCTGAACCACCAACCTCCGCCAAAGTCAGTGAGATAATTGAGCGGGGAAACAAAGCCCGTTCCATCCGGAGCCAGGGCAATGGATTCCGTGACACTGAAGGCCGGCGGATTGACCAGTTCAATCGCCAGGTAGGGATCATACTGGGGAGTGGAAAGGCTGGCGCCGTAAAACTCGACGAAATTGTTCACCGCGTCGTCGTTGGGACCGCCGCTCATGCGAAGTTGAACCGCGAGGGCGTCCCGTCCGTCATCAAGAACGGCTTTCAGGGCCGCCGTCACGTCGACTTCATGGGTCACCTTGACGCTCCATGCTCCCGGTTCAACCTGCCCGGCCAGCGTGCTGTCGGATGAAAAATCACGAATGGAAACCAGCCCGGTATCGAGCTCGGTCGTCCGCACGACGTCCAGCAGGGGCGGGTTGGAGAGCGACTTCGGAGTGAGATGCAGGGTGGCGGAAGCAATGTCTCCTGAGCGGCCGGCAAACTGGTAGACAGGGGCCTCCATGTGAAGGCGGATTTCCATTTCTTCCGGGGTGTTTGGAACCCGGAAATCACCGGCATAAAGGAAGATTGAGGCCAGTTCAGTGTCGGCCTGCCCGTCCCGCGGAGCGGAATCGCTGAGCCGCTTCATGGCGTTACCGGCAAGGGAGATTGTCTCGGGCTCCGGAAGAAACTCCACCACCACGGGGGCGGAGTCGATCTTCAAAAGGCCGTCCGATGCCGTTGCCACAAAGGTGTAGGTACCCGGTCGCGACACCCGTACCCTTGAGGTCCGGCTGGCCGCATCGGAGAAATACGCCGCTCCCGGTCCATCGGTCATGCGCCAGTGGACGGCCGGCTTGGCCGCCGGGCCATCGGAATCCGTTGCCACCGCCAGCAGCTGGGCCCCACCTTGCACCGTGGCCGCCACGGAAGCGCCGGCCTCGATAGTCGGTGCGACATTCCCGGGATACAGTGCCGGATCGATCAGACTGGAATATAGCGGGACCATCGCCCCACCCCAGCCCGGGCCGTTGCGTGAGGCCGAGTCACGGTGCACAATGCTGTCATCCCGGGTGGACAGGTCACGGGTCTCGCCATTGCGGGTCTCCCGCGAGATAAAGCGGTGACGGAAATTCCAGTTCGGGGGACCATAGAGCTCACCTGCGCGTTCAATCAACCGGATGGATACCTGCGCATCGTGCGTCTCAATCATCGGCACATCGATGGGCTCCAAATCGACCCCGTGGGTGACGTTCATGTACCCGCCGAGAAATTCCACCACGGCCTGGTTCCTGGCAATGACCACGGGGCCCTGTTGTTCGCCGAACTTGAAACCACTGACCCAGAAGGTCCCGCCGTCGACGGTCAAGAGCGGCCAGGCCATCTCGGGATTGAACTGACGGGCCCAGGTTTGCTGGTTGGTGATGATCCAGGAAGGCAAGTCGTTGCGGAACACCTGCCCACCCGGGACATTGTGGCAATCCTCGACAAAGAGCCGGCCCTCCGTGGGCTCGTTCCGGTAGACGCCCCCACCAACCCAGAAGTTGTCCCGCAGGACCATGTCGGCATTGGTTGCGTTGTGGAGCAGGTATTCCTTCGAATTTCCCCACCAGTTGGCTGCAAGCCGCTCAATAGTGACCACGTCATGGTTGCTCTCTTCCCAATAAAAAATGGCGCCTCCCGATTCAAAGAGCTCACCGCGCCACTGGATGCGGGCCCAGTGGCTGGCAATCCGCTGCACATCCGGACCCACACGGAGGGAGTTGGTGATTTCATACAGACCGGGATAGAGGAATACCGTCTTTGCTCCCGACAAGAGAGCAGCCTGAATCACTTCCGTGTCGTCTCCCTCCACCGGGTAGACGATTTCCCACATTTCCGGGGCTTCCCATGGCACATCCGGAATCTCCACGATCGGGAGCTCGGCAAACCCGTCGAGGGCATCATCCCAGACCGAATAAGTCGGGCCGTTGCGATAGACCTCGTCCGGGCCAAGGGTTTCCGTCAGGACACCATTGTCATCGATGAGGTTGGCGTAGCCGCTCATCGTGATGTCCCGCAGGTAAAGAAAGTCCCCGTTCATGGTGATGGCGGTGGCCTCTGATGTTACTCCGTCGGGCGTGCTCAGGTCGGCGTTAATCAGGGTTACCATACCGTCAAGGAACTGGCTGATATAGACCGGAACCGTATTCACGGAAACCAGGTCCGTGATCTGTACCGCCTTCCGGTAGGACTGGATGCCGACCACGTTCTGGTTCCGGATCGTCAGCTCATCAATTGTCCAGGCCTGTGCCGTTGTGCCCGGGTTGGCAATGTCCACCCCGATGTCAAAGCCTTCCACCTCAACATGCTTAATGATGCCGGGAGCCGAGATCGACTCCTTGAGGTCGAGGCCAATCGCCCCCACTCCCTCCGGATCCAGGCTGACAATGCGGACGTTCTCCAAACGGGCCACGTTGTTGCCGTGGAAGCGAACCCCGACGGCGCCGGGGTTCCCAGCACCCACCTCGACCGTGAAGTTCTCAAAAAGATTCGTGAAGGCATTGTTCGTCCAGTCTCCTTCAAAGAAACTGACCAACGCGGTCGGATTGTTCGCATCCTGGAAGTCCGGATCATTGTCGTCACAGAACAGGACCACCCCTTCCTTGCTCTGGCCCTGCAGCATCCGCCACTGACCTCCGGGGGTCTCCGTCTCCAGGACAACCGGCGTCCCAATCCGGTAGCGGCCGTTCGGCAAATAAACTATAGGTGCAGCTTCCTGCCCCGCCGGTCCCTGCTGCTCCACCGCATCCAAAACCGCCTGCTGGATGATTGGACCCGCGTCCACAACACCGGTCGGATCCGCGTTGTACGGTGCCTGGGTGATGTCGATAACGATATCACTGCCAACAGGATAGGTGATTTCCCGGGCCTCCGCCAGTCCGGCGGCAGCGCATAAAACAAAGCCCCAGGCCAGTAGCCGGGGTGCCTTTTTCAAACGGGTGTCCAAATACGTCAGGGCTAACATATATACGTTATAATTTTATCGAACTTAAGAATCTGTCAATGCAGAAATCAATATTTCTGGCTAAGAATGTGGAAGGGGTTGGATCAAGTGGACAGGCACAAAGAGATAATGTTTCAAAAAATTTTATAGTATATATTTGTAATTTAAGCGGGTTAAATGGAGGAGGGAGGCCCTTAGCCAAACTTCATTTCGGTTGTCGAAACAAAGGCTTCGCTGGAATCGGCTTCCTCGTCGGTCCGTGGCCCGGTATTCTGGAGGGAGAAGGGCTTGAAGCCAATCCGGTGGGCAGGCGAATTTTCGGCGACCGTGAGGTCAGCGGTACCGAGGGCTTCGAGCAGGGGATCGCTCTCGAGGGACAGGGTGTCGTAGCCGAGGCCCGACCATTCAGCCAATCCCGTCCCCTCATAGTGCGGGTTCTCATCGAAGCGGACATTGCCGAACACGACGTTGCCCGGGCTCCCGCCCCAGTAGAGGTTCCCCTCGAGAACGGACCGGGTCTTGAAGATGTCGCAGGCGTAACCGCCCATGACGACCGGTGAAGCCCCGTCCGAGAGGACCAGGTTCCGCATGAAGGTGAAGCCGGGATTGTGGTCGACGTTGCTCTGCTCGACAACGGCATGCTTCCCGAAGGCAAAGATATTGTTGCGGATAACATTCTCCCGGCCCTTGTGGAGGATCATGCAGACACCATCGACATGATGGGCGACATTGTTTTCCACGACAACATGGGAGCAGGACTCGTCGAGGTAGATGCCGTGGGCACCGTAATCCTCGGCCGTGATGTCGTGGACCCAGTTATTCCGGACAATTGTCCCCGGCTGGACACCGAGGAGATAAATGCCACCCATGTCGTTCAGAAGCCCCTGGCCCAGGTTGTGGATGTGGTTGCCGACGATCTGGTTCTCAAAGGTGCGGGTTGGCTCATAGGACCAGACACTCCCGCAGGCGATGCCAGTATTGAAGAAGTCACTGATGTGGTTGTGGAGAAACTTGTTGTGGGAAGCGTGAGCGGCGACGATCCCCGGGGCCGCATGGAAGACACGTCCACCACCGTGGATCTCGCAATCCCGGACAGTGACCCCGCTGGTCCGGGTCCATTCCGCGGCATAGGCATCAGCCCCGGTCACCTTCACTCCGCCCCCGCCAAGGTCGCTCATGCGGCAGCGGCTGATCGCCACGTCCTCGCACCCCTGCTCCACCGCAATGGCAAAGAATCCGGTCTTCGTGATCTCGCAGCGGTCAATCCGGACATGGCGACTGCCCATGAAGCTGAGGGTCCCCTTGATGTGGACCGTATTCTGACTCGCGCTGCCATAGGGCTTGTCAACAATCCAAGGCTGGTCGTGCCGCTCCTTGGAGGAGTGACACATGCTCCAGTCGGCATGCTCGAATCGTATTCCCTCGATCGCTACATGCTCAACAAACTCACCCTTGTGCGGTTTCCCATGGACCACAAAGAGCTGCCTGACAACAGGTGCAATGAACTCGCAGGACTCCATCGACTCCCCTTCCCTCGGGATGTAGAGCAGGGTCCCGTCCTTCCGGTTGAGGTACCATTCCCCAGGCTCGGTGAGCTCGTCGAGGAGGTTGTCGATGTAGTACCTGCCCAGTTTCTCATTGAAGGCCTCCCGCAGGTTGAAACAACTCTCATGGCTGCTGGTCAGCCAGCCCTCCCCGTCCAAGCGCAAGTCCGGCATGCGCTCATCGATCCAGAAGTGCAGCAGCACAGCCTCGGCCTCCCCGATAGACGGCCACTTGCGGTCGGGATCCGGCTGCAGGCGGAATTCAAAATCGCCCGCATGCAAGGCAACCTCCGGCACGGCCTTCCCCCGGGTATGGATTTCCGCAATCCGTTCCGTGGCAAATCGCTTCGACGCGGCATCGAACTTCGGCCAGCGGGCCCTCGGGCGGCGCTCTCCATTGACAAACAGTTCCCGGAAATACCATTTCCGCTCCGCCACCTCCGGCAGGGTTGTCTTCCAGACAGTCCGTCCCCCGACAACCGCTTCCTGCCACCCACTGACAACGCGCCCACCCGAGATGGTCGCTCCCCCCTCGTTCTCCGCCCGCAGGGTCACCGCTCCCAGCTCAGGGGCATCCAGCAGCAGGCTCTCCTCAAGCCGGTAGGTCCCATCCCTCAGGATAACCTCCACCGGCCGCGGATATGCATACTCCCGTCGCAGCTCCCGCAGCTTCCCCGGCAGGCAGCCGAGGCTCTTCAAGGGACGCTCCAGCGTCCCCTCATTGGCATCGCTGCCCCTTTGTGGATCAAAATACAGGTTCATTATCGGTTTTTCGAGTTTGGGTTCAATAAGCACAACAAGGGCGTTGGTTTAATCTAAATTTATACGTTATTAATTTTTTAGAGTATCAAAAGTCAATGCCTTAGAACCGAAAAAGGCAGGAACAGGCGGATGAAGATTGCCAAAGCCGGGACATAGGCCTAACGGTCGGGGCTCAAACCATTTGCTCATCAAGACATGCCAAAGAAAGTCCTTCATTTAATCTCCCAGGCGCACCTGGATCCGGTCTGGCTATGGCCGGTACGCGACGGCGTTGCGGAAGCCCTGACAACCCTGCAGAGCGCGGTTGACCGGGCGGAAGAAACGCCCGACTTTAAATTCACGCGCTCCTCGGCCTGCACCTACAAATGGGCGCAGGAGATGGATCCGGTCCTGTTCGACTCCATCAAGGAACTGGTTGCCAAGCGGCGCTGGGAGGTCATTGGCGGGTGGATTGAGCAACCGGACTGCAATCTGCCCTCGGCGGAGTCGTTTATCCGGCAGGGCCTGTATGGAAAGAAATTCTTCAAGGAGGCATTCGGGGCCCGGGGCCGCACGACGATTGGGTACAACCCGGATTCCTTTGGCCACTGCGGGGGGCTTCCGCAGCTGCTGGGCCATACGGACTTCGACGGCTATGCCTTCATGCGTCCCCAGCCGGCAAACAACCCGGACATACCCATCCTCTTCTGGTGGGAGTCAAAGGACGGCTCACGAGTCCTGGCCTGCCGCATTCCGACGGGATACTCCCAGTCCTATGCCTGCACCAACGAGGAACTTGAGGAGCGGGTGCGGGACGCCCATGAAAAGAACTTCGTCGAGGGGATTGACCACGGCGTCATGTGGTTTGGTGTCGGCAATCATGGAGGCGGACCGACGCGCGAGCATATTGCGGTCATGAAGGAACTGCAGAATGATCCCTCACTCCCGGAGATCCGCTTCAGCAGCGTCCGCGATTTCCTGACCGCGGTGCGCAAATCACCCGGGGCGAAGAACCTCACGGTGATCCGCAAGGAGCTTGGCTACCTTTTTCCGGGCTGTTATTCCGCCACCGGCGAGGTCAAGCAGATGCATCGCTGGTCCGAAAAAGCGCTGGTGACAGCGGAGACCATGGATGTCCTGGCCAACGGCAAGCAGGCGGATCCGGCCACTTTGGCCGACGCCTGGTGGCACCTCCTGTTCAACCAGTTTCATGACATTCTCGCCGGGACCTGCGCACTTGATTCCCAGGAGGAAACGCGAAGCCGCTTCGGGGCCACCCTGACCGATGCCCGCGAGCAGCGGATGAAGGCCTCCTACCAACTGGCCCGCCGGGTGGATACACGCCGGGAAGCCGGCAGCGTCCTTTTTGCCGCCAATCCGCTTCCCTGGCCACGCAAGGCCCTCGTCAAGCTGGATACCTTTGTGCAACCGAACGGGCGCGTGGAAATCACCCACCTCGAGACGCAGTCCGGTCGCAAGATCCCCATCCAATGGATGCAGTCGGATGCCAACTTCGGCCCCTGGGGCATCAAGTGGGGCAAGCTGGCCGCGCTGGTCGACCTGCCGGCGGGCGGCTATCAGGTTTTCCGGGCCGCGACCAAACCGGTGGAAGGCAAAGCCGATGACATTAACGACGCCCTGGACGAAGCCAACCCACAGTTTTCCGGAAAGCGGAAGGCGGCTCAGAAACCCAGGGGACCTGTCTCCAAGGACCCCGCCCTCCCCAAATGGAAACCGGAAGGCGTTGGACAGCTTCTTTCCAATCCGGTGGGAACGGTCGTCGTCAAGGACGAAGAAAACACATGGGGCTTTGGCGTGGAAGGATACGATGAGGTCCTCGGCCATCCGGAAATAGTCGAGACCGAGGTTCTGGAAGAAGGGGAACTGGTCACCGTTGTCCGCCAGAAGTCCCGCTGGAACAAATCGGCTATCTGGATGGATTTTCACTTCCACCACCATACCGGCACCATTGGCATCAAGCTTCGCTTTAACTGGCAGGAACAACGCCAGCAACTGAGGCTGGAGATTCCCACAAACCTGCGAAAAACCAGCATCATCGCCAAGATGGCGGCGGAACGGGTGGCGCGGCCGGCCGATGGAAAGGAATTTCCCTGTCATGACTGGGTGGCCATGGAAGGCAGCCTGCGCGGCAAGCCGGTCTCGCTTGGTCTCATGAACGACTCCAGCTACAGCTACAGCGCCAAGGGTGGCGTCCTGAGAATGGCCCTCGCACGGGGCGTTCCCCACGCTGAGCATCCGCCCTTTGAGTATGAGGACACCCGAAATGTCGCCTTTCTCGACCAGGGATGGCAGGAGCGCCAATTCTGGATTCAGGCTTCCCCAGGAAAGACCAATGGCGATCACCTGGATCGTGAATCCCAGGAATGGCAGGTACCCGCCGAGCACATGCTGGACAACCCGCATCCGGGTACCGAGCCGTGGAAAGCGTCACTCTTTCACATCCGGCAAAAGAACATTGAGCTCCTTTCCCTCAAGCCCGCGGAAAACGGCCGGGGCAGCATCCTGCGTATCCGCGAATCCGCGGGAAGAAAGACCAAGGTCACCTTTAAGCTCCATGGCCGGACCTACAGCCATCCGGTTGAGGCGTATGCCATCAAGTCCCTCCTCATTCCCTATGGAAGCCGTCCGGTGAAGGAAGTGAACGGGCTGGAAAGCTGATTAACATCGCCTTTCCCGATTCTTCTGTTACACTTTCCTACAGAAAGGAGGGGATTGTATGATTAGCAAGTTCGAAGGCTTGCCGGAAAATGTGGCCGCCTATCGCGCGTCCGGAGAAGTGACGCGGGAGGATTACGAAACGACCCTGATTCCGGACGTTGAAGACAAGCTGGAACACCATGAAAAGATCCGGCTGCTCTATTACCTGGGCCCGGAATTCAAGGGGTTCACGGCCGGGGCCATGTGGGACGACACCAAGGTCGGCCTGAAGCACATCGGTGCATGGGACAAGGTGGCGATGGTGACCGATGTCCCATGGCTGCGGAATACCGTCAAGTGCCTCGGTTTTGTCATTCCAGGGAAGGTGAAAATCTTCCACAACGCGGAGCTGGATCAGGCCAAGGACTGGATAACCAGTCACAACTAATGCTTATCCGCAAGGGAGGTTTCCCGATCTAAAAAAGCGGGCGATCAGTCCCGCAGTTCAACTCCGACCGGACAATGGTCGGAGCCCATGATTTGTTGGCGGATAAAGGCCGCCTGCAGGCGGTCCTGCAGGTCCGCGGAGGCACAAAAGTAATCGATCCGCCAGCCGACATTCCGGGACCGGGCACCCGCCCGGTAGCTCCACCACGAATACTGCTGCGGCTCCTGGTTGAAATGGCGAAAGGTATCGATAAATCCCGCTTCCAGATGTTGGCTGAAGGCCTCCCGCTCCTCCTCGGTAAAGCCGGCGCTCTTCTTGTTGCTCTTCGGGTTGGCAAGGTCGATCTCCTTGTGGGCAACATTGAGGTCACCACCGAAGAGGACCGGCTTGCTTGACGCCAGGCCGACGCAGTAATCCCGGAACTTCCGGTCCCAGACGCGCGTCCGGTAATCCAGCCGTGACAGGTCGCCCTTGGCGTTGGGCGTGTAGACGTTAACGAGATAAAACCCGGGAAACTCCAGTGTCTGGGCACGGCCCTCGGCATCGCCCTCGGGGCAGCCGATGCCGGTCGTGTAGGCAAGGGGCTCAATCTTGCTCAGGACGAGGGTCCCGGAGTAGCCCTTGCGTTCGGCCGGATTCCAGAAGGCGGTGTATCCGTCCGGCAGGGTCCAGTCCTCCACCTGTTCCGGCGTGGCCTTGATTTCCTGGAAGCAGAAGACGTCGGCCGCTTCCTCCGCCAAATAGGCATCCAATCCCTTGCCGCGGACGGCACGGAGCCCGTTGATGTTCCACGAGACCAGCTTCATTGAGCGCCGGCCTTCTTCTTATTCATCTTCTTGAGGCGCTTCTTCAGCTTTTTCCGCTCCGACTCCGCGACGATGTAGCCGACACACTTTTCAGCCCCACAGCGACAGGGATGATCAAGGAAGTGCTCGATATCGTAACCGTAATCAAAGGAAATCTCCTCCCCCTTCTTGATGTTGCGCAAGGCATAGAGCCAGAGCTCGTCATCCTCGTTGATCATCTCGGCGTTGGGCTCGCAGGAGTGGTTGATGAGGCGGGCGTCGTTGTATTCCTTGTTGCCATCAAGGTCCCACTCCTCGTTCAAGTCGAAAATATAGACGGCCGCCCCACCCGTCTTCTGCGATTCCTCGAAAAGGGCCAGCCCGCGCCGGTTCGATTCCTCCTTGTCGATCTTCTCGCCGACATACTGGATGATGCGTGTCCCCTCGGGAATCCGCCTCGAGGCAAAGACACCTTGCCCGTGAATAGACGACTGACGCACCTCACAGTACTTGTTGGACTGCTTGACCGTCTCGGAACCTTTTCCATAGCCTGTCATATCCAATAACGAAAAAGTATCCTCCCAAACACCTGCAATCAAATTCCTGCCTAATTACATTCCTCTTCAATCCTGCGACCTACGACCACACCATGAACCCGCAACAACTCGTCGACGAAGCCACCTTTGAATTCACCATGGGCGACCATGCCGCCGCCCTGGAGAAACTGGACCAGGCCATCAAGCAGGATGCAGCCTGTGTTGCCGCCTGGCATGCCATGGCGGAAATCCAGCTCGACCAGCAGGCCTATGAAAAAGCCCTCGAGGCCGGTAAAATTGCTGTCGGGCTCAAGGAGGACGACGTTCACATCCATACCACCCTCTCCCGCATCTGGATGGAGCTGGGCGACAAGGACGAGGCCGAGAAACACGGTGCCCGCGCCCGCATCCTCGGCTGGAAGGAGCAACTGAAAGAGGATCCCCCCCAATAGCCTTAATCCTAATCTTAGCCTTAATCTTAGCCTTAATCTTAATCTTAGCCTTAATCTTAATCCACCCCCCTCTCCACCCCACGCCATTGACACCCGCGCCCAACTTCCCCTAACCTTGTCCTCTTAAACTTATGGATAACGGCGAATTCACCCTGGAGTTTGAGAAACCGCTGCGCGACCTGCAGCTGCGCCTGGAAGAGCTGATGACAGCCTCCGAGGAGCAGAATTTTGACGTTTCGGCGGAAACCGAGGCCATCCGCAAACGCCTCGAGGAGACCAAGCGGGACATTTACACGCACCTGACGCCATGGCAGCGGGTCCAGCTGGCCCGACACCCGAAGCGGCCCTACTCGCTCGACTACATCAACGCCATCTTTACGGACTTCCAGGAATTGCACGGTGACCGTGGCTACGGCGACGACCAGGCCCTCATCGGGGGAACCGCCTTCTTTGAAGGCCAGCCGATCATGATCATCGCCCAGCAGAAGGGCCGCGATGTAAAGGATAACCTCCGCCGCAACTTCGGCATGCCGCATCCGGAAGGTTACCGCAAGGCCCTGCGACTGATGCAGATGGCCGAGAAGTTCGGCCTGCCCATCATCACTTTCATTGATACCAAGGCGGCCTATGCCGGCGTGGGCTCGGAAGAGCGCCACGTCTCCGAGGCCATTGCCCGCAACCTGCGCGAAATGGCCAATCTCAAGGTGCCCATCATCGGGATTATCATCGGTGAAGGGGGCAGTGGAGGCGCTCTCGGGATTGCCGTCGTCGACAAGCTGCTCGTGCAGCAGCACGCCTATTACTCGGTCATTCCCCCGGAAGGCTGCGCCGCCATCCTCTGGCGCGACCGGAAGTATGCCGAGACGGCTGCCAACGCCCTCAAGCTGGGAGCCAAGGAGCTTCTTCAGCAGGGCATTGCCGACGAAGTTATCGAGGAGCCCCTCGGTGGCGCCCATCGGGACCCCAAGATGGCCTCAGAGGCCCTCCGCGAGGCCATCACCAAGAACCTCGCCAAGCTGAAGCGCCTCAAGACGCAGACCCTCCTCGACAAGCGCTACGAGAAGTACCGCAACATGGGTGACTTCATCGATCCGGCGGTAACCGAGGCCTGAACGGCGATACGAGGAGTCGCCCCTTCAGGGCCGGTCGCGGGAACCGGGCTTGAAAGCCCGACTCTATTCTAATCCTCGCCTCAAGCCGGCTTGGGCAAGCGCTTTTGCTTGATCAACTGCATCACTCCGGCGGGTGACTGGCGCTGGTGATAGAGCTCGGCCATGGCCTTCATGTAGGGATCCATCTTGGTGAAGATGAACTTGTACCCGGAGCACAGGTAATGCAGTCCGGGCTCGTCGTCCGGGGTCAGGATAAAGCGCTGCTTGGGGCAACCCCCGTTGCAGGCAAAGCGGACCTCGCAATCACGGCAGTACTGCGGCAAGGACGACTTCTTGGCCCGGCCAAAGGCCTTTTGCTGGTCGCTTTCAACCAGTTCCGTCATCGACTGCTCGTTGATGTTGCCCAACTTGAACTCCGGATAAACGTAGTGGTCACAGGAATACAGACTGCCGTCATGCTCAATGGCCATGGCCCGGCCGCATTCCTCCTCAAAGACACACAGGCCGCCCGGTACATTGGCCCATTTCCCGAGGGCCACGTCGAAGAGCTGGACATAAATCCTTCCGACATCCTGCTGCACCCAGCGCTTGAAGATACTCCACATGAAGCGGCCATAGGCCTTTGGCTGGACGCTCCACTCCGTGACCGGGGCGTTCAGGTTGTCGTCCTCCTCGGAAAACTTGGGTGGGGTGGAATACCAGAGCCCAAGACGCTTGGCCTCCTCATCCGGGAGGCGCTCGACAATGGGGATAAACTGCAGGTAGCGGGACCCGATCCCCTTCAGGAAGGCATAGACCTCCGGTCCCTTGTCCTGGTTGGCCCGATTGACGCAGGTCAGCGTGTTGAAGTCCACCTTGTGCTTCTTGAGGTACTCCAGCCCGCGCATCACCTCATCGAAAGTGCCTTTGCCCTTGCGGGTCACCCGGTAGGCGTCGTGCATTTCCCGGGGCCCGTCAATGCTCAGCCCGACAAGGAACTTCTCCCGCTTGAGGAAACTACACCATTCATCGTCCAAAAGGGTTCCGTTGGTCTGGAAGGCATTGTCGATTTGGCGGCCCAGGCCGTACTGCTTTTGCCAGTGGACCACTTTTTCAAAAAAGTCGACCCCGCACAGGGTCGGTTCCCCGCCCTGCCAGGCAAAGGTAATGGGGTCAGCCGGCTGGGCCTCGATGTAGCGTTTGATGTAGGCCTCGAGCGTGGCATCATTCATCTTCCAGCGCTCGCCATCCCCAAAAAGCATCTCCTTCTCGAGGTAGAAACAATACTGGCAGTCCAGGTTGCACTTCGGCCCAATGGGCTTGGTCATGATGTGGAACGGCTGGCTTGCCCGCTGCTCCCCGATGTCGACGCCTTGTGCCATATGGCTGCAAATGCTGCCCATCCACTACCTCTTGACAATTATTATTTCCCTTTGACAGGCGAACGGCGAAAATAACGCTTTAAAGATAAGCCACCCATCATGTCTTCCTTTCGCAACATCCCACTTGGGGAACGTCCCCAGGAACGCCTCCAGTCCAAGGGCCCCAAGGCCCTTTCCGATGCCGAGCTGCTGGCCGTTGTGCTCCGCAACGGAACCCGCGGCCATGACGTCATGCACCTCTCCAACGCCATCCTGCACGGGATGGGGTCCCTGCGGGGGCTGCTCCGGATGTCGGTCAGCGATCTGGAGGCCTACCCGGGTATCGGACGAATCAAGGCACTGCAGCTGCAGGCGGTCATCGAGATTGCCCGGCGTATCCTCTCCAGTGGGGAAGCGGCTCCCCTGATGGATTCCCCGTCGAAGATCTATCAATGGCTGTTGCCCATGGCAGATGGCGAGCCGGTGGAGAAGTTCTGGGTCCTCTCATTAAACCGCAAGAACCGGCTCCTGCGCTGCGAGGCGGTCACGTCGGGAACCGCCACAGCTAGTCTGGTGCATCCAAGAGAGGTCTTTCGCGAGGCCATCCGCAACAGCGCCTCGGCACTGGTCTGCGCCCACAACCATCCCAGCGGAGATCCCTCCCCCAGCCAGGCCGATATCCGTGCCACCCGGCAACTGCGCGAGGCTGCCAAAGTGGTTCAACTGGACCTGCTGGATCATGTCATCATCGGCCAGGCCGAACACGATCCCGCCGGAACCGGCTACTACTCCTTCGCCGAATCCGGCCTGCTCTGATTGATTTTTGAAACCACAAGAAGCACAGATAGCCCAAAAAGGACTACAGGCGTCTCGCCTGTAGCCTCGAATTTTGTGTTCTTTGTGGTTACCTAAATAGCATCGCCGACGAGCGCACAGATAGCGGCCAGTTCCTGCTCGTCGACCGCGTCAAAGGCGGCGGGGTGGTCGGAGTCGATATCGAGGACGGCGCGGAGGGTGCCTGACTTGTCGACGACCGGCAGGACAATTTCCGACTGGGTGGTACTGCTGCAGGCAATGTGGTCAGGGAAGGCATGCACGTCATCCAGCCGCAGGAGCTGGACGGTCTGCGCCACATGGCCACAGACGCCCTTTCCGAAGGGGATGACCAGGCACCCGTGCCCGCCCTGATAGGGGCCGACTTTCAGCAGGCCCGGCTCCACCACGCGATAGAAGCCCGTCCAGTGGAAGGCCTCGAAGGCCAGATGCAACTCGCAGGCCACCGTCGCCAGAATGGCTATTTCATCGGTCTCCCCCTCAATGAGGGCCCGGATCCGGGCCCGGACTTCCCTGTATTTGGCTTCCTTCATATCCAGTCTATTGCCTGTTCATCCGAGAAAACCCGAAATCCCTTGCATGGCAAGTCATCGGTCTCCACGGTCCCACCTCATGCAGATTACAAATAACCAAGTCGTCACGATGCATTACACCCTGACCAATCCCGCTGGCGAAGTCATTGACACCAGCGAGGGCAAGGCTCCTCTGGCCTACCTCCACGGTCACGGAAACATCATTCCCGGGCTGGAAAAGCAGCTCGAGGGCAAGGTCGTCGGCGACAAGTTGAAGGCCGAGGTCCCGGCCGCCGAGGGTTATGGCGAACGCAACGAGGAAATGGTTGTCGAGGCCCAGCGCTCCCAGTTCCCTGAAGGCGTCAACCTGGAAGCCGGCATGCGCTTCCAGGCCCAGACTCCTGCCGGTCCCCGGATTGCCGAGATCAAGAAAGTCGAAGGCGAAACCATTACCGTCGACACCAATCACCCGCTCGCCGGAGTGGACCTGACCTTCGCTGTCGAAATTACGGACATCCGTGAGGCCACCGAGGAGGAAATCGATCACGGCCACGTCCACACGGGTGAATGTGGCCACTAGGCCGAGAAACTGACTCAAGTTACCTGCCCACAACAGGGTAGTCTGTTTGCTGCTACCCGATTCCAGCCTTTCTGCCTACAGACATCACCGTAGGCATGGAATCATTGATACCTCATATCCGTTCATAGGGATTGACGGCGGTATTTGGGAATATTAATTGTAAAACCGCATTAACCGGTTTTCCAAGCCAACCAGAGCGCTACGTAACAGTTACTATGCCATCGCAACTGGATCCTGTCTTGACGGAGGGACTTGAAAATAAAGACTATACAGAAATCACACCGTTAGTCCGATGCCCCGTCAACCGAGCCTTAAAGATATAGCCAAAGCCACCGGATTTTCCCGGCCGACAGTTTCCCGTGCGCTCAACGGGCAATCGTGCATATCAGAAGCGACAAAGGTGAAAATCCGGCAAGTGGCTGATCAGATTGGCTATCGGACGGATCCGGTCAAATCGAACTTGATGCGTTCCTACCGGGGCGGAAGTAATCAGAGTGCGGCAACGGTCATCGCCTGGTTCAACGAATACCCGGAAAAAGACTACTGGCGCAAAACCCTGTTCCGGAAAAACTTTTATGAGGGGGCGCTCAGTCAAGCTGAAGCGCACAATTTGAGAATTGAACCGTTTTGGTACAAGGAGCTGGGCATGACGGGGACCCGGTTGAAACAAATCCTGGTGAACCGGGGGATACACGGGATAATATTCCCCACCCCCAGATATCCCGTAAACGAGTACGGCATTGACTGGACCAAATTCGCGGTATCCTTCATTGGGGCCCGTCCGGACGCCGCAGGATTCAGCCAGATCCTCCCCGACTATTTTACCAACATGGAGATACTTCTGGATGAGTTGTCCAAACGCGGCCACAGAAGGATAGGACTGGTTCTGAGTAAGCACCTGGACTGGGAAACAGAGCGGCGGGTACAAGCGCGCTATGCGCTTCGAGACAAGTCCCTGCGCCCCAAGGAACGCGTTCCCATCCTTTGGGAGAAAAAAACGGGTGATTTATCCCTAAACTTTGTGAAGTGGGTCAAGCGCCACCAGCCGGAATGCCTTATTGCCAACCGGGGTGAGACCACCCAATGGCTTTCCGAAGCCGGATTTTCCATACCCCGGGATATCTCATTGGCGAGTTTCAATGTAACCGAGCACACCTCAAGCTGGGCAGGCATTCGCATAAACCAGAGGCAAATGGGCGCCCTTGCCGTGAATTCCATTGTACAGGACCTTGGGCAGCTCCATTTCGGGCCGAACAAGCAGGTGGCCCGTTTGATGATACCCGGACGGTGGCAGGAAGGGGAAACCGTTCGTAACCTTGCCTGAACGCCGCTGAGGAACGGGTCGTGTCAGTTGGCGGGACGGGGGACGTAGGTCCAACCGGAGTCATCCTGCAGGTAGACGTACTTACCAAGGCCATCGACATAAACCCATGGATCAAAGGTGATGTTGACCCAACTGAGCCAGCTGTCCGTATCAACCCAGTTCAACTCGGCAATGGGATAACCATACCAGTCGTTGGAGGTTCCGGAACTGGGAATGGTCAGGTTTGATCCGGTATAATCGATGTAAATGTCATCGATGTAGAAGGGATCGACCCCGCGCGGGTTGTCCGGTGCTCCCTCGATCGCAAAGACAAACATATGGGTCAACGGATTGGTATCCGCTCCGGGGAACGGGGCCTGCTTGAAGGCCACATTCTCGATGACCATGGTCGGCTCGGTGTAGACTCCGCCTTGGATGTAGATATCGTAGGTGTTTGCCGCCAGGTCAATCACTGTCCACGTGTGGTAATAAGTATTCAAGTCCGGGCTCCAGATGTAGTTGGATCCGGAACCATCGATGCCCATGTAGTACAAGCCGGACCGCGGATCATAGTTGAACCGGCTGGAATACTGCATGGCGACGGTCATTTCCTCAAACAGGTAGTACCCACCGGAGGCGGCACGCGGTGGTGGAAAACCGGTGAGCCCCCATACCACGTCGTGCAGGAACCCTTCCTTCATGTGCCGGAGATAAAAAGTGGCGACGCTGCCCTCCGCAATCGGTGTGGGAAGCGGGAAAACGGCGACATTAAAATTGTGGCTGTATATGATCTCACCCGTATCGGCCACAATCTTGTTCACCTTATTATTGCTGTCCAAGGGATCCTCGACAATGAAATTACCACCCTGTCCGGAAGCGTCATCGACAGTGTTGATGTTGGTGTAACCGTCGGGGAAGGTCCCATCCTCATAATCTTCAACCAGGGTCCATTCAGCGGTGAGGAAGGGCGCCATGGCAAATGCGGAGAGAAACAAGGGAAGTGCATTATAGTATTTCATGGTATAATCTAATAGTTATATGTTATTTATCGTGAGATATTGAATCAGCGCTGGTAGTAGATCCAGCCGCTGGCTTCGAGGAACCAGGCATACTTGGAACTGTTGGTGACCCAAACCCAAGGGTAATCGCGGACATTGAGGAAACCAATCCAATTTCCAGTATCAGTCCAGCCGTTCTCATCCACGGGATAGCCGAACCAGTCCGACGGGCCGATACTTTCGCGATAACTGGTGTACAAGGGCGTGGTCAGTCCCTGTTTGGGATGGCCCGCCGCGAAAGAGTCCGATATGGTGTAATCCCGGGTGATGCCATCGCGTATGTCCCGTACCTGGATCCGGTTTGCTTCCCCGTTGCTCAGGCCAACAAAAGAAAGGGAAGATTCCTCGTTGATAATCGCAATGCCACCGGCGCGCGGGTTACTCCCAAAAGGCGGGTAAAAGAAGGTTCCCAGCAGTTCGGTCCGTCCCCCCGACCGGTTTT
This sequence comes from Puniceicoccaceae bacterium, assembly GCA_040830445.1. Classification (GTDB taxonomy): domain Bacteria; phylum Verrucomicrobiota; class Verrucomicrobiia; order Opitutales; family Oceanipulchritudinaceae; genus Oceanipulchritudo. The sequence goes on along the minus strand of JBFOLZ010000009.1, from coordinate 2,485 downwards.
CAAGCACGGTCGACGGCCATTCCGTCTTCAATCCGAGAATCCAGAGATCACTCCCCACATTAGTGATTTTAGTATACTCCTGATCTTCCGGGTCGAAGCCCCTCGCCCAGACCTTGGCATTGGTGAAGGTTGTGTTCCCGAAAGCGACGTTCTCTATGAACACCTTTGTTGCACGGGCATTGTGATAATGGATACCCCCCGAGTAGGACAAGATATCCTTGAGCACAATCGCCACAGCACTGTCATGGTAAATCCATGTGAAGCTGCCTGCGGCCATGAGATCCCTGGTAAGGAAATTTTCGAAAGTTATATCGGGGCCATCAAGATTTTCGACGATAAAGACGCGGAGGTCATCTGTGCTGGCCCGGTAAAGCAAGGAGCAACCATTTCCGACGACACGGCGAACACTTCCATAAATGGTAATTGGCTCGGTCAAAAAGTACTGTCCGAACGGGAGATAAATGGTGCTTTTACCCTGCGCGTTCGCCTGATCGACAGCCGCCTGGATTCCGGGCGCGTTGAGTGCGGTTGCCGCCACCCAGTCTGTCACGGGATCCTGCGGACCTTCGGGCGTTTCCTCAATCGGCAAATGCAAACTGCGCGCTGGAGATTCGAATTTTGAATAGGGTGCATGCGAAACATACTCATCAATGCTTGAGCTACCGGCATCCACCCCGTTGTTATTGTCGCGGATCGGGCTTGCCCGGTAACCCGAGATTTCGATATCACGCAGGTAGAGCCCCATTTCGTATTCAATGGCATAAGCCAAAGCATCCCCGCCGGAGAAGACGCCATCGATTATCACGGTCAGGGCGGAATCCCTGGTGGAAGAATCCGCGCTTGTCAGGACCGGTACACTGTTGGAGCTAAAGAGCTTGCGGATATTCAACGGGTGGGCGTTGTTCCTTATTCCAACCACTTTCTGTTCACTCAGGTAAATCTCCTCCATTGTGGTGAGATAGGTCGTCTGCTCAAAGAAATCCATGCCGCGATTGAAACCGACCACCTCGACGTTCTTCAAAAAGGCGGGCCCCGGCCACTTTCTTGCCATGGAAATTCCGGTCACCCCCACCCGGTCCGGGTCGGAGGAAATGACAAGGACATTGCGAATGCCTCCCATGTTGCTGTTGAGGTAGTCTATCCCGATGGCTCCCGGATTACCGGTACCCGTATCCACCGTCAGGTCCTTTATGAAATTGAAGAACGCTGTGTTCCCCTCACCAAGGGGCTTTTCCTCTGCGTCCGCTCCCCGACTGGAGGCGGTGTAGATGACGGCCTTTGGATTTGCCGGATCGGTGAAGGTGTTGTCCTTAAGGCGAAGAATTGTCTTGGCCCGTCCCGGCCCCTGGAAGATCAGGTGCGCCTGCCACTCGCCGATGGAGTTCTTCCACTCAAGGGTATCGGTTATGGTGTAAACCCCTTCCGGGAAATAGATCGTCTTGATGCCCGTGCCATTGCGGGGACCCGCAATATGCTGGTTGATCAAGGTCTGAATGGCGGCGGTGTCATCCACTCCGTCGTTGGGGGTGGCTCCGTACTGGGTAACGTCGATCCAGCCCATATTGGGCGCTGGCAAAACGTCCCCCTGCAAGGGGGAAAGCCCGGCGATCAGGAAGGATGCAAGGCAGGTATAAGCAAATGGATTTTTCATCAGGGAGGTTTTCATGTTAAGGGATTCTAAAAGATCCAGGTAAGGTTCAATTTTGCATTCAAGCCCGGATTCGGCATGCTTTGCCCGGTGTAGTATTCCTCGTCGAATACGTTATTCAGATTGAGTCCCACCTTGACGTCCTGGCCGAGCAAGGTGGTCTCGTAGCGCACGAACAGGTTCACGACCACGGAGGAGCCCCAGGAAAAGTCGGGGGGAAGATCATAAGCAGGTGCAGGACCGCTCTTGTAGACAAAGCCCCCGCCCACCAGCCATTGCGGGGAAAGCGTGTAACGGCCAAAGACACTGAAGTTCCAGTCCGAGGCATCGGGAAGTTTCGTTCCCTCCAGGATATCCACCTGGCCAATATTTCCAGTGGCGCTGCCGAAGCCCTTGGCAATGACCGCGTCAATATAGGCGGCCCCTATCGAGAGCTGCAGGCGATCCGTGGCGGTGTAAAACAGCTCAATTTCGGCCCCTTCCGTTTCGTTGATGCCGTCGGGAAAGACGACCGGATTCCCCGATATATCCAGGACATCGGGATTTGGCACACCAATGTTCTGGTGCTCAATGGTAAAGTAGGTGATGTTGCCATTGAGCTTGCCGTCGTACAGGTCGAACTTGAAACCGACATCGATACCGATGCCTTCCTCGGGTGGAAACAGCGCACCGGGTGTGTAGGCATCGGGCGGACCGGTTAACTGTTCGCTCAGGGTGAAGCGGGCGTTGTTCAGCCGGAAGGATTCGGAGTAACTCGCGTATACGGACCATGCCTCGGTGAGGTCAAAGATCACCCCGTATTGGGGGGCCGTCACATCATACTCCTCCTCGGTCGTG
>JBFOLZ010000008.1:0-5120 GCA_040830445.1 Puniceicoccaceae bacterium | reverse complement strand
TTGTGGGAGAGGAAGTCCTTGACTGGTGGGACTGGCTGAACCTGCCACCGGCCGGGGGCATTCTCCGTTTGCCGGCGGGTGGAGCGGAAGATATCGCCCTCGGACGGATCCATGAAAGCCTTGGTTTGCGGACGGAGTCACTCGTCGCCGCCTCCAGCGCCCTCCGGTGGTCACTGGTCCGCCTGGTCATGGCCCGGACCGGGTCGGCTGAACCCGCGTCCGCCCGGGAAGCCGTCGTCCGGGTGGAAGACTGGATGCGGGAGCATTCCGCGGGACAGGTCAACCTGCCGGAATTGGCTGCCCGCGCGGGACTCTCCCAGGCGCACTTTTCCGCGCTCTTCAAGCGCATATTCGACCGTTCCCCGATGGACCACTTCCTGCGCCTGAAGGTCCAGCGGGCCTGTGGCCTTTTACTGGAAACCAACTGGCCCGTCAAACGGATCGCCCAGGAGGTCAGCGTCGCGGATCCCCTCTACTTCTCAAGGATGTTCCACCGGGTCATGGGTTGCTCGCCAAGGCACTGGCGGCAGTACCCGTTTCGAAAGGAGCGGCATTGACGGAACGAAGGTCCAGGCAGGAGGAAAGGGCTGACGCGTAATCCTTTTGAAAGATCTCCTAGTTGGTTTTACTCGAGAGAATCAACTGGGTTTGACTCCAGGAAACATCCTCCCGGGCCCTGCGGGTGGATTCGAACAGGTCCAAGGCGGACTGCCGCATCAGGATGGCAACCGTACCCCCGCACCCGCCACCGCTGACGCGGGCCCCGTAAAATCCCTTTTCCGGGCCCAGTGAGCGGACCAGGGCCACCATTTCATCGGTGGCCGGGTGACCGAGTCCGATCCGCGTGTACCCCTCATGGGAGGCATACATGGCCTCGCCAACCGCGCAAAGGGTTTCGTCGTTGTCGGGTTTGGATCGCAAAAGTTCACTACACCGGGTTGCCCGATGGTGTTCCTCAATGGGAAACCGCAGGCTGTCCCGGATGCCGTAGCCGGTATCCGGCTCGACAACGGAGAGGGGATCGGAGACGCACTCGTGTTCATGGAGGAAGTCCCGGCCGGTCATGGATTCGGGGATTTGGTCACAGATTGACTCAAAGACTTCCGGTGTGATTTCCGTCGGATACTGCCAATCCTTGCCGGTGATGTGCTTGAGCAGCTCAAGGCCCATGAAGGTGGCGCAGCGGGTCGTGGCGTAAGGGGATCCGCCGACAGCGTGCTCGACGCCGCTGGCCCAGCCAATGACACAAACCCCGGGAGGCAGGGGGATGGGATCCTGTAACAGGTCGGGGCGGCAAAGGATGGGCAGGAGGGAGCCCGGTTCACCGTAGGCGCAGGTCAACTGGTCCATCAGGCCGCAGGGCGCGCCGACGATTTCATTCTCCACCCGTTGGGCCAGCTTCGCCAGCTCCGTACCGTTGAAGGAGAGCCTGAAGCGCTGTTGAAGGGCTTTCAGGCAGGCAACTTCCAGGGCCGCGCTGCTGCTGACGCCCATGGCAATCGGGACTGTTGACTCGACGGATAGGTGGAGCCCATTCTCCGGAAGGCATTGTTGTGTTTCCGCCATCAGGAGAAGGCAGCCGAAGAGGTAACGCACATGGGAAGGGACCTTCCTTTCATCCAGCCAGCAGCGACGTTCCGGGGTCGTCAGTTCAAGACAGGTCTTTATCGAACCGAGGGGGAGCTCGAAGGCAGCATCAGCCTGCTGGCTTTCAAAATGCAGCTTGTCAACTTCCTGGTCCCGGACCGTCACCCGGGTATGGCCCTGTATCGGGATTTCCAGGACAAGGGAACCGCTGTAGTCGGCCACGCCGCCAAGCAGGTCCAGCCGGCCGGGGGCTTCGCCGATATATTCAACGAAGCTCATCGATAGCTTCCCGGATCAGCCGGGTCAGGACGGGCCGGATCTCCCCGGCCAGTGTGCTGTTGGCATAGCCGACCCAGTTAATGGCGCTTGTCGTATCCATCGGGCCGTCGAGCGGATGACCGAGCGGGTCCTCGATGAGGCAGCCCGCTTCCCGGGCAATTAGCAAGGCGACAATATCATAGGGGTGGCAGCACAGGGCACCCTCATAGCCGAGGCGCGGCAGAAGGTAACCCCGGATGTCGGCAATCATGCGGTCATGCCCGATGATCAATTCGTAGAGCTGTCCGCCCGTGCAGATGTATTGGTCATCAAATACAAGCGGGGAATTGGAGCTGCCGAGTTTGAACAGTTCATCGAACAGCTTTTCCTCGATGCCCGCCAGGGCGGCCTTGCCCTCCGGGAAAAACTTGGAAATACAGGCGAACCCGTGCTTCAGGTCGTGGGCACCCGAGGGGCCGAACGGGAGTGGTTCGGAACGGCCCGCCCGGAGGTCATGGCGAACGGCGGTGATGCCGCTTTTCGTGCACCCGAGGGTCGCGCTCAACTGGTCGCAGGCCCATTGGCGGCTGGTGGGCAGTTCCGTCATGGCCGCGGCAACGACTTCGGAGAGCATGGGCTGCCGCTGCCGGTAGGGGGCAATCCCGGCGAGTATCCAGGCCGACCGCTTGTCGTACATGATGTTGCGTGTGCCATCGATGGGGTCCATCAGGCAAAACCATTGGGCGGTATCCGGGGCCGTTCCCTCGGGGAATGCCATGGGTTGGTCATCATCGATGCCTTCCACCAGGACGAGGACCGGGAGGTCTTCCGGCCAGTTTTCCGAGAACCACTCTCCGATGGCTTCCTCGCTGACCTTATCAATTGCATAAATGGTATCCGCTTTGGTTTCCTCCGCGATGGTGGAGAGCGCGCCGGAATCGCTCGCATCGCGGGCCTCAAGGACTACGTCCCGGATGTGGAGGCTCAGTTCACAGAGAAGCTGGCGGAGCCGCTCATGTGTCTCATTCATGATGTTCCCGGGTGTAATGGGTGGAACTGACCGCCCGCAATTCGGCAGCCTTGACGTCGGGATCGCTCTCATTGGTCATCGATCCTCCGCCAACTTCGGGGCCGGCGAGGTACTTCATCGTGTCGGGCTTCCGTAACGGGGGATGATAAATGACGTGGAAGGGGAACATTGAGTAATCCTGCCCGTCTGTCGGGGCCTGATGGATTGTCATGACATACGGCATGGGCTGTTGCCAGAGGTTGTCGAGGCGGATACAGACATCCCGTTGCAGGCTCCCGAGGCTGGCGCACTGTTCGGGAGTCAGGTCGGCCAGGCTGGAGGTGGCGTGGCGGGGGAAAATATAAACCTCGTAGACATAGCGGGCAAACCACGGCACGCAGGCGACAAAGTCTTCATTTTCGCAAATGACCCGGCCGGCATCGATTTCCCGCTGCAGGATTTCCAGGCCAAGGTGCCGGCCGGTTCTCTCCTTCCATTTCCGGGATTGCTCAACGTGCTTCACCGTGTGGGCGTAAATCATGTTGCCGGCGTAGATCTGGCAATGCGGATGTGGGTTGGAAGTGCCGACCAGGGATCCCTTGTTCTCAAAGATCAGGACATGGTCGACGTCCGGGCGCTTCCCCAACTCCACAGTGCGTTCCCGCCACAGGCGGACGACGGCGGCCGCCTCTTCATCCGTCAGCTGGGCGAAGACCTTCCCGTGGTCGGGATGGTAGCAGACCACCTCGGCTGTGCCCAGCGCTGCCTTTGTTGCATAGAGGCTGTCTCCGGCGGAAATGTCCGCCTGTTCCCCGAAACAGGGAAGGTCGTTGGTGAACCAGTAGACTCCTTCATAGGCATCATTACGATGGCCATGGAGGCGCTCATTGCCGGGGCACAGGGCACAGTCTGGATCATAGGCTAGGGGCCGCTCTTCAGTCCCGGCATGCCGGTCCCCGATCCAGGGGCGTCCTCCCCGGTGGGAGGAGAATAAGACCCACTCACCGCGAAGCGGGTTCCATCGCTGTTCCCAGACGGTTTGTGTGTGATCTGTCATGAGTTGGCGGGATTTCGTGCCCCTCTTCGTTTTTCTTAGAGACGTTGGTTGAAGTCAAGGGTGTGGCAGCGATCAAAGGTCAGCACTCAAGCGATCTGCCGGCTCAGCCTCCCTGGTGGGCCTTGCGGTACTTTAGCGGGGGGAGGCCGTAGCGCTGTTTGAAGAGCCGGGTCAGGTGGGGAGCGTGACAGAATCCGGTCAGGGCGGCTACATCCTCGACGCTTTTCCTGGTCTTGAGAAGGAGCGAGTGGGCGGCCTTGATCCTCAGATCCAGCAGTTTCTGGTGAACCGTGCTCTGGAGGGATTCCTTGAAGCGCTTTTCCAACTGCAGTCGATGGGTCCCGAACCGGACTGACAGCTCTTCAACCCCCATCGGTTGGCGAAGGTTGTCCTGCATGTAATGGAGGACCTCGCGCACCAGCTGATCGGCGATCGCGAGTGCGTCCGTGCTGGCCCGTACCTTGACCCCTTCCGGCTCCAGGTAATGGACTTTGTTGGAGACCTTGTGACCATCCATCATGCGCTGGAGCAGGCAGCATCCGGAATAGGCAATGATGGCGGAGTCCTTGCTGACGCTGGATAGCGGGATGGGCTGCAGTTCACAGATGAGGGGATTGTTATCCACGCCGAGGATGGCGAAATCTTCCGGGACCTTCCATCCCTCGTCGAGGCAGCGGTTCAGCAACCAGGCGGCATCGAAGTCGTTCTGGGTGAAGATGGCCGTCGGGTGGGGCAGGTGGCGCAGCTGACGGCGGATATGGGAGGTGTTTTGCATGGCACCGGTGTCCAGGCGCACCACCTCCAGCTTGTGCCGGTGGAGGACAGTCCGGAAGGCCTCAAAGCGCCGCTCCCCCCATGGGGTCTTGTTGAAGGCATACCAGGCGAAATTCCGGTGGCCGAGTTCAATGAAGTGTTCGGCCGCCAGCTGGCCGATGCGGTCATTGCTGGTTGAGACCCGGGGCATCTTTAAATCGCTGCGCCAGATCGAGGTATCGACACAGGGCAGGGGGTTTCGCCGGATAAACCGGGCGAAGCGTTCCTCGTGGTTGAGATTGCAGATGATGCCGTCTCCTTTCCAGTGCCGGGGCAGACGGGAGGACTTCATGAGGCTGATGTCCAGGTGCCAGTCGAATTCCTTCGCCGCCTGGGCCATTCCCTTGTGGACGGATGGATTGTAGCTGCCTTGCAGCATCAGCACTTTTCTTTGCC
>JBFOLZ010000007.1:0-57127 GCA_040830445.1 Puniceicoccaceae bacterium | reverse complement strand
CCAGTAATCATGTTCTTAACAAAGTCGGCGTGTCCCGGACAGTCGACGTGCGCGTAGTGGCGGTTGTCGGACTCATATTCAACGTGAGCAACGGCAATCGTGACGGTCTTGGTTTCGTCACGAACCGTACCGCCCTTGGCGATATCCTGGTAGGACTTGAACTCAGCCAGCCCCTTGTCGGACTGAACTTTCAGGATAGATGTGGTGAGGGTTGTTTTACCGTGGTCAATGTGACCGATTGTGCCCACATTGACGTGGGGTTTTGTTCTTTCGAATGTTTCTTTGGCCATGATCGCTGATCAGATGTGTTAATTGCGTATTTAGCGCGAATCGACTGATTGTTAGTGTTGAAGGTTGACTGATTATTTTAAATGGAGCCCTCGAGCAGATTTGAACTGCCGACCTCGTCCTTACCAAGGACGCGCTCTACCGACTGAGCTACAAGGGCGCCGGGGAAGATTTTGATTGAAGCAAAGTTGCGGAATTTGCGGAGCATAATCAGACGGGTCAAGCCCTTTTTGCCCGATTTTCCCTACAAAATAGAAAGCCCGCCAGAATAGCGACTTTTCGCTCAGGGGTAAACCAATAAATGATAATATCCGTCTCCCAGTTGCCGGTAAAAGTCCAGCGAGGCGACAAATCCCTGCAAAGCCTGGTCCCAGTCGATAAATCCGGAGCTTTGGGCGAGCATGGGGATCCCCACCGGAGCGCCCTCGGAAACATGAAGATAGAACTGCACGGGAGTCCACAAAGCCGGCGGGGAGAGGGTCTGCAGGCTCTCGGGCAAGGGAGTGGATTCGGGGAGGTCCGCCGACCCTTCCTTGAGACTGGAAATGTGAACCGTCGGGCCCGGGGAAACGACCTCCCTGCTGAAGGAAGGTACCCTGCCATACCGGGCCAGCGTGAAAGCGGGGCCATCAGGCAGCGCAGGCCGGGGAAGAACCATCCCCGGGGCGCCCGGGAAATGGGGCTCAAACGCTGGAAGGCGTAAACGAGCCTGGAAGCGGTCAAATATCTCAGTTGCCTCCTGAAGGCTGGCCACCTCAGCCATCTGGCTGGCCGGATTCCACCGGGTGGGCATGAAAAGGGGTGCACTGTCAAACAGGGCGGCCTGCTCTAGAATGGCCGGGGCAGCTTCTCGATTGAGGTCACCAACGTAACTCACAGCCGTGGTTATCTCATATGGGGCCCGGGTGACCGGAGCCTCAATTCGAATAACAGTCAACACCGCGAGGTGGATAAGGGTACCCCCGAGAATTGAGACAATGGCGGTGGCAGTCAGGCGCTTCATGGATTGGCGGCTGGAGAACGGTCATCCCACGGCGAACTGCCCCGGATGGCAGGTTCAGCAGCGAGGTGAACCTCTGAAAATCCGGCCTGCCGGGCCGTATCCATGAGGCCAAAGAGGACATCGGAAGTGATCGTGGCGTCCGCCTTGATCAGAAGAACGGCTCCGGATTCGCGGGTAGTATCCCCTCCGTTTTCAATGAATTCCCGCAGGCGGGCTTCAAGGGTGAGTGCCGCCAGCTTCCTGCCCTCGAAGAAATACAATTCATTGCGGTCGACGGTCAACACGGCCGTCGGCAGGTCCCGCGAGGGTTCCATGGCCCCTGAAAGCGGCAACTGGACAGCGGTCCCCGGAGCGAGAATGAAGGCGGAGGTGTTGAGAGAGACGAAAAGGACAATGAGGAAGGCATCGAGGAATGGCACGATGTCGAAACCTCTCCGCGGACGGCAGAGCAAGTGTTTCCTGAATTCCAGTGGTTGGGTCAACCCCGCCATCAGTCTTGCTCCTCGCTTGGACTGTCTTCCTCCTCGGTTCCCGGCAACTCATACTGCAGGAACTGGATGAGGTCGTGTCCAGTGTACTCCATGTCATGGACAAGGGCGCGCACCCGGCCATGAAGGAAATGGTGCGCAAGGTGGGCCATAATACAAATCATGAGGCCGAAGGCGGTGGACAGGAGTGCTTGCCCTACCCCTCCAAGCAGCAGTCCGAAGGTCGGATAGCCAGTTGTTCCACTCATCGAAACCCCGAAAAAGGCCTGAATCATACCCAGAACGGTACCGAGCAGGCCCAGGAGCGGGGCGATGCGGGCAATGGCCGCAATGGAACCAATTCGCCGCTCAAGCGTGGGAATTTCAATGAGGGCGGCCTCCTCCGCGGCTTGGCGCATCTTGGTTTCGTCGGAACCAGCCTGCATGAGGATGGCCTTGATGATTCCCGGGATGGGCCCCGGCATGTCCTCACAGAGCGTCAGGGCTTCAAGCCGGCGACCGCGCTTGATGAGGTTGCGGATTCCTTCGAGGAACTGACTGGTCCGGATCTGGCCCCGGTGAAGGAAGAGGGTCCGCTCTATGAACATAATAAAGCCGAAAAGGCTGACAGCCAGAAGAACCCACATCATGGGACCACCTTGCTGCATCAAACTCATGTTGAAATCGAACATATTCAGAGTCCTTTCATTGCAGTGAATCGAGCCGGGTTTGGGCCAACGCCTTCCCAGGGAGGTTCTTTTGCAGTACTGTTTCGAAGATGCGCCTCGCTGAAGCAACCTGGCCTTTCTCAACCTGCATGTCACCGAGTTCAATCAGCGTCCGGGCCAGCCAGTAGCGCCCGGGGGCGGACTGGACTATGGCCTGGCCGAGGTCGCGGTCCTCCACAAACCGCTCGAAAACCAACCAGTAGACCGTTTCCGCCCCGCTGGAGTCTCCCTGGAGGCCGAGGGCATGGGCCCATTTGAAACCGGCTTCCACCCGCACCGGAAGGGGCACGGAGGGCAACAGGCAATTACGCTCATAGATGACTGCGGCCTGGTCAAACCGGGCCGGATCATTGCTGCCGATGGCCAGCAGGCAGTCCGCCCGACTCAATTCGGCCCGGTAGCGTTCCGGATGATTGGGGAACAGGGCCAGCAGCCGTTCATAAAGTAAGAGGGCCGTTGGAAAATCATTCAGGCGCCGGGCAAGGTCTCCCTGTTTGAGGCGGGCATAGTAAACCAGCTCATGGGACGGGTAGCCATTTACCAGCCGCTCCAGGATGCCGATCGCTTCCTGGAGATGGATGTTGAGTCCCCGCTGCTCCGCATTCAAGGCAGCTTCCCACAAGGCGATGGGAGCATATTCACTGTCCGGAAAGCGGTCCACGAGGGAAACGAGGTTCTGCTGGGCGCTGACGAGATTGTCCGAGCCGGCTTCGCTGCGGGATTCGACCAGATAAGACAAGATGGTCGGGCCGCTGTCGGGATACGATTCACGCAGGCTGGCAAAGGTCCCCAACCCGGCCTGACGCTGTCCCGCGGCAATTTCCGCTTCTCCCTGCAGCAGGAGCAAGTGGCTCCTGACCTCCGAGACCAGTTCCCCCGGAAGTCCTTCATAGGAACCCTGGTCAAGCTCTGTGGTCAACTGCCGGGCTTTTTCGATGGCCTCCACCGGCGGACCTGCCTCAAGTGTCAGCCGGGCTTCCAGCCAACGAAACCGCAAGGCAAGTGATGGGGCCAACCCGGAGGCAGGTCCGGATAGGGGGTTGAGGACCGCCTGGATCCGTTCAAAGGCCTTTTGTGTGCTCCCTTGCCGGCGAAAGGAATCAAGGAGGTTCCACTCCGCCTGCCAGAGGGCTTCCCTGGTCAAACGTCCTCCTGCCCGCGCCTCGTCCAGCAGCTGGGCTGCGGAATCCGGCTGGCCCGCGGCGATCTCCGCAAGGATCCGCTGGTAGAAAATACCGGGCACCCTTGCGTCGGAAACATCCTTGAGAATGGCTCCATACGCAGTCGAGGCATTGGCATAATCACCGTTAAGAAAATAGCAGTCGGCGATCAGGATCCCTGCCTCAAGCGACTCCTCGGTATTGGGGAAGCGCTGGCGCAGCTGGTTCAGGTAATCGGCTGCCGTCCTGTAACGGGGCGGGCTTTGGTTCCACGAGGTGTAGGCAAGCATCCGCAGGGCGTTGGCGGCAAAGGATGACGTCGGGTATAGCTGCAGCAGCAAACGAGAGCTGTCGCCGGCACTGTCGAAATCCCCATCGAGGGAAAGAAAATAGGCTTGGTAAGCAAGGAGCCGGTCGGCCAGCGGATGCGGCGGTACGCGGTCGAGCCACTGCTCGATTTCAAGGAGGATATCGCGCCGATCCTCATCCGTGACAACGGACTGGGCCACGAGGGTCAAGGCAACCGACTGCAGGTCGGGACGGGCATCACTGCCAACAATTTCCCTCAGGGCCAGGTTGCCACGGGGGGAATCGGGCCCTGCTATAAGGCCCACCAAAAGGAGGAAATCGGACCGCAGGTTGAATTCCCTCAGGCCGGGAACGGTCAATTGGGTAGTTAATATCTCGATTGCGGCCTCAGACTGACCGGTCCTGGCGAGGGCAATGGCCAGGAGACGCGCCGCCTCGAAGCCGCCCCGCTCACCGGCCATGGATCGGACAGACTCACGCAGGGCACTGATGGTTGTTTCATCTGAAACGCCATGGTTCATCTCCTCCCTCAGGCGAATGATTTCAAACTGGTCCTGCAGCAACGGATTGCTCGTCTGGCTTTCGGCCTTCTCAAAGGTCTCGAAGGCCGCTTCAACCTCCCCTTTCCGACTTAGGACCAGGCCCTCCAGAAGGGTTCTCCAGGCCAGCCTGTCAGAAACACCTGGACCATCAGGAAGGCTCTCGAGAATATCCTCAACCGCGGAAAGGTCATTGCTGTAGAATAGAGAGAAGGCACGCGAGAGCGGATCCGCCTGGATTCCGATGGCTTCCAGGTTAGCAAGGGCCGTGGCGGCAGCTTCAAGGTCACCCAGAATGAGAGCGATATGGAGCTGGTGATTGAACAAGGTCCCCCTGACTTCGGGAATCAGGTCCTCCCTCTCCAGTAAACGGCCGACAAGGGTGTCCGCCACCTCGAGGAACCCGCTCTCAATGGCGGCCGTTATCCCCTCCAGTTGCCAGTTCAAGCGCAATCGCTCATTCAGCTGCTCCGTGTTGTCCCCATCGGGAACCAGTTGGTGGGCTCCGATTTCCGCAACCTGCCCTTGAAGGGACCCGCCTGGAAGGACCGCGGCAAGGAGAAGGTAGATGCGCCAGGGCGCCATATGTGGCCACTTCAGCATGCGATTAATGGAGGGCATCGTAAAATCATGCTCCAAGGCTGAGCAAGAATTGATTATAAACAAATCCAAAAGCGGCTTGAACTAGATGCGAACGTCCTTCATGCCAAAGTGCGTTATGCAAGTGTTCTGCCCCAAAGAGCCCGCTCCGGAAACACGCGCCAGTGCCGATCCGGAGTCTGTCAAGAAGCTGGTTGGCTTGGGATTGCAGGTTGTCGTGGAGTCGGGCTTGGGCCTGACCAGTGACCATGATGATGCTGCCTACGAAGCCGCTGGCGCAACCATCACTTCCGACCGCCAAGGGTCCCTCATGGCGGCGGATGTGGTCTTCCGGGTCACTTCCCCCGAACCGGAGGAGATAGCCGTGATGAAGCGGGGTGCCCTGCATGTCAGCTTCCTCAATCCGTTTGCCCGCAAGGACCTCCTGCAGGCTTTTGCCACGGCGGGGGTCAATGCCGTCTCCATGGAGATGATGCCGCGCACAACGCTGGCCCAGAAGATGGATGCCATCAGCTCGCAGGCTAACCTGGCTGGCTATTTCGCGGTCATCCGAGCCTGTGAACGGATGAACAAGATTGTCCCGATGATGATGACCCCGGCGGGAACGATTTCCCCAGCCCGCGTTTTCATTATCGGTGTCGGCGTAGCGGGACTACAGGCCATCGCTACGGCCAAACGCCTAGGAGCCCGGGTCGAGGCCTTCGATACCCGTCCGGTTGTCGAGGAACAGGTGCGCTCCCTGGGAGCGAAATTCGTCAAGATCGACCTTGGAGAGACCGGCCAGACTGACCAGGGCTACGCCAAGGAGCTGACCCCGGAGCAATTGGAAATGCAGCGACAGGGGATGGCCAAGGTCTGCGCCCAAAGCGACATCGTCATTACCACGGCCAAGTTATTCGGGCGCCCCGCTCCCACAGTTGTCACCAAGGACATGGTGGCCGGGATGAAACGCGGCAGCATCGTTGTCGATCTTGCTGCCGAGACCGGGGGCAACGTCGAGGGCACAGTCGTGGATGAGGAAGTGACTACCGGGAACGGGGTTACCATTATCGGTACCGGCAAGCTTGAAGCCTGCCTCCCCTGCCATGCCACACAAGTCTACGCCTCAAATGTCTCCAGTTTCCTTGAACACTTCTGGGACCAGGAGGCCGGCTCATTCAAATATGATCTTGAGGACGAAATCCTAACGGGATGCCTGATGACGCATGACGGGGCTATCCGGGACGAGCGGTTCCGCGATTAAGCCTGATTAATTCAATTTCCTACCAGAAAGCCTTATGGAACTAATACAGCTTTTATTCATATTCGTGCTGGCAGCCTTTCTCGGCTACGAGCTGATTAAGAAGGTGCCCTCCCAGTTACACACGCCATTGATGTCGGGTTCAAATGCCATCAGTGGTATCACGATCGTCGGCGCCATCCTCGTCCTCAAGTCGGGAACCTCGGAAATCAACACCATCATCGGGGTTTCCGCCCTCATCCTGGCCACCATCAATGTTGTTGGTGGCTATCTCGTGACCGACCGCATGCTTGCCATGTTCAAGGGGAAGGAGGGACGGAAATGAGCACCGCCGTTATCAACATCAGTTACATTGTTGCCTCGATGCTCTTTGTCATCGGGATAAAGATGCTGGGTTCGGCCAAGACCGCCCGGCGTGGCAACATGCTCTCGTCCATCGGCATGCTCCTGGCAATCGTCGTTACCCTGCTCGACCAAGGCCTGGACTACAAATTCATCATTGGCGGCCTGCTCGTTGGCTCGACCATCGGGGCCCTCGCGGCGCGCCTGGTCAAGATGACCTCCATGCCGGAAATGGTCGCCCTGTTCAACGGATTTGGCGGACTGGCCAGCCTGCTGGTGGGATGGGCCGAGTATGAGAAAATACGGGAAGCCGGCTTTCTGGCATACTTCACCGGCTCTGATACGCCAGCCACCTTCACAGCCTCGGTGATCATTCTTGCCGTAGTCATCGGCGGCATCACCTTTACCGGCAGTGTGCAGGCCTGGGGCAAACTTTCCGGCAAGCTGGGCAGCCGGGCCGTCATCATTCCCGCACAGCGCCTTATCAACGGGGCCATTGTCCTTGGCCTGGTGACCTGCTCCCTGTTGTTTATCTCCTCACAAGGCCTGGACATCAGCGAGGGGGCCCAGTTCAACCTCTTCCTTGGCGTCGTCCTCCTTTCATTGATTCTCGGCATCCTCGGAGTTTTGCCTATTGGCGGTGGGGACATGCCGGTGGTCATTTCCCTCCTCAACAGCTTTTCCGGACTGGCCGCCGCCGCGGCGGGATTCGTCATCCTGAACAATGTCCTCATCGTTGCCGGCTGCCTCGTTGGTTGTAGTGGATTGATCCTGACAATCATCATGTGCAAGGCCATGAACCGGAGCCTGACGAACGTCCTTTTCAGCGGCTTTGGCTCAACGACCCAAAAGGCCGGACAGGAAGTCAAAGGCGAGATGAAACCCGCCTCCATCGAGGACGCGTATTACGTCCTCGAGGCAGCCTCCTCGGTCGTCGTTATCCCCGGATACGGGATGGCGGTTGCGCAAGCCCAGCATGTGGTCAAGGAACTCGGCGATATCCTCGAGGAAAACGGCTGCGAAGTGAAATATGCCATCCATCCGGTGGCTGGCCGCATGCCGGGACACATGAACGTCCTCCTGGCGGAGGCCGATGTCCCCTACGAGCAGCTTGTCGAAATGGATAACATCAACCCCTTGATGCCGACCGTCGACGTGGCGATTGTCATCGGGGCCAATGATGTCGTCAATCCGGCAGCGGCTGATGACGAGGCAAGCCCGATTTACGGGATGCCGATTATCAATGCCCACCATGCGAAGACCGTCTATGCCCTGAAGCGCGGCCAAGGTGCCGGATTCAGTGGCTTGATCAATCAACTCTACTTCATGGAGAAGACCCGCATGCTCTACGGGGATGCCAAGGCCACGGTCGGGGCACTCGTTGGCCAGTTCAAGGAAGACTAGGCAGTTCCAACAGAATAGTGGTGCAAGCGGCCATGATTTCCCTTTAATCAAGGGAAGATTGATCATGAGTCGTTTGAAAGAAGTTTTGTTTGGAACCCGGCGGCGCAAATGGCTGACCTTTGCCATGCTGGTCGTAGGTCTCTATACCATCGTGGGTTTTCTGCTCGTTCCCCGCATCGCCAGCCCACGCATCGTGGAGGAGGTCGCCAAGCTGACCGGCCGGGAAGTCGTCCTTGATAAACTAGCGGTCAACCCCTTCACCCTCTCAGCCACTTTTACCGGATTCACAATCAAGGATACGGATGGCGAGGTGCTCCTTTCGCTGGGCCGATTGAAAGGCAACCTGCAATTGTACGGCTTTCTCTTCCGCGAAATCCATTTCAAGGAAGTAGACCTCGTTAATCCCTATTTCCGGATTCAGATACATGAGGATGGGAGCCTGAACATAGCGGATATTCTCAACCAGGTGACGGGCACCGGGGCAAACCAGGCTGAGGAAGGGAAAGGCTGGCACCTGAAGGTCGGGCTGCTGCGCGTTGTTGAGGGAAACTTTTCCTTTACTGACCTTTCCCGCAGTACGCCCTTCCGGACGAGCATCGCACCCATTTCTTTCGACATCGCCGAGTTCCACACTTCCGGGGAATCCGATGCGCCCTACTCCTTTTCAGCCACTTCAGAGTCCGGGGAAGCTATCGCTTGGGAGGGTTTCGTCGCTCTGGCCCCCGTACGCTCGAAAGGCTCGCTCAAACTGGACCATATCTCGATGCCGAAGTATGAGCCCTACTACGACATTGTCCTCAATACGGATATCACCAGCGGCATATTGCACATCCAGGCGGACTACGCCTATTCATCCGGCGCAACAGAAACGGCCCGGGTTTCGAATGCATCCGCTTCCTTCGAGAATCTGGAAGTTGTCGATTCCAAAAACCGCAGCCCGGTAATAACTGTCTCGAATGGCGCCATTGAAGGGCTGGAGATGGACCAGGCCTCGCGCTCGGCCGAAGTGGCGAAGATTCAACTATCCACCGGCAAGGTCTTTTTGAACCGGCTGGAGGATGGCACACTGGACCTGCTGCAGCATATCAAGCCCTCGGTCTGGCAGCCGGAATCCCAGGGAGAACCGGTGAAACCGGCTGAGCCGATGCAACCCCTGGCTTACGCGGTGAAGGCGTTGGCGCTGGACGAATTCTCCCTCCAGTTCGTCGACAGCTCGATTGAAAATCCCGTAACCCTCGCCATGGACAACACGTCCATGAAGCTGCGAAACATCAGCAGCAAAGCGGGCTCCGAGATGGAAATCGAGTTTCATACATCGCTTCGAACGGGCGGAACCATTGCCTCAGAGGGGAAAGCGACACTCAGCCCACTGGGCGGCGAACTCTCCCTTGCCCTGCAGAAAATCGAACTTAGGGCAGCCAATCCCTACATTGCTGAATATGTAAATCTGGCTCTTCAGGGCGGGAACCTGAACCTCCAGGGCCAGTCCGTTTTTACAATGGGCGAACAAGGACCGTCCGGTCGGTTCTCGGGAAATCTTTGGCTCAACGACTTTGCCTTTGCCGGGGAAGAGCCGCTGGTCTCGTTCAGCAGTCTCGATATCTCCGCGATTGAAGCTTCCTACAACCAAACTGCCTTGGACATCGGGGATATAACCCTTAAGGATGCCCAAGCTACTGTCCATATTAACGAGGACGGCATCTCCAACCTGACGGCGCTGGGCAAGGACAACCCTGAAGATTCGGAACCAAAGTCAGCTGGAGCCGGACTGGGCATCCCTTTTCCTGTCACAATCGGGAAAATCGTTATCGAAAACGCAGGAGCCAGTGTCATTGACAGCCAAGTTTCCCCTTCCGTGAACCTTGGGCTGGAGAGTCTCTCCGGTACGGTTGCCGGACTCTCCTCCGAGGAACTGGCCCGCGCCGACCTCGACCTCAAAGGCAAGCTTTCGGACGGAACTCAGCTCGCTGTCAGTGGCGAAATCAACCCCCTTCAGGAGGACCGCTTCAGTGACGTGACGGTCCGCTTCGACGGCTTCAACCTGACTGAAGTGAGCCCTTACGCGGCTAAGTACACCGGCTATCCTTTGAGCAAAGGTAAGCTCTCCTTTGATCTCAGTTACCAGATTTCCCAAGCGCAGTTGAGCGGGGAAAATCTTATGACCATCGACCAGTTGACACTTGGAGACAAGGTCCCCAGCGAGGACGCGGTCAACCTCCCGGTTCCTTTGGCCGTTTCCCTCTTGAAAGACTCCAAGGGCGTCATCGAAATCGACGTCCCGGTGTCCGGCGACTTGAACGATCCGGAATTCAGTTTTGGGAGGGTTATTGGCCGTGCCCTTTTCAACCTCATCACAAAACTGGTCACCTCACCGTTCTCCATTCTTGGCGGCCTCGTGCCTGGCGGTGGGGAAATGGACTTGAGCCAGGTCGCCTTCACCGCCGGCAGCTCAAGCCTGGATGAGAAAGGAGTGGAGACCCTCAATGCCTTGGCTAGTGCATTGAGTGAACGACCCACCCTGAACCTGGAAGTCATCGGACGGGCCGGTGGATTGGCAGAAATTGCCCATCTAAAGCGGATGAAGCTGGAGAACACCCTACGGACCCTTCGACTGAAGGAGCTGGAGAGTCGTGGACGGGCTTCGAGGCCCCTGGACCAAATTGAACTCACCCCGGATGAACGGGATCGGTTCCTGAAGAAACTGTACTATACCCTGTTCCCGGCTGGCGTCCCGAGTGTCGAACCGGTCCTGCCGCTTGAGGATGAACCACAGGCCGTACAGGAAGAAGAGGAAGGTTTCGGGCTGAGGACCTTTATCCGGAACCTCTTTGGGGGCGGAGCGGATGAAGAACCCGTTGAACCTGCTGAAGCAGTCTCCACGGTTGAAACGGAAACGCCAGCCGGGCCCGCCGCAGCCGAAGAAATGTCCCTGCTGGCGATGGAGACACGTATTCTGGAAGCCGTCGAAATCGAACTCGAGCGCCTTCAGGAACTGGCCAACCGCAGGGCGGCAACCGTCAGGACCTTCCTTGAGCAGGAGGCATCCATCCCAACCGAACGCCTGTTCGTGGTCATTCCGGAGGATGACAGCTTCGTCCATCCTGACGAAGGTTCCCCATCCGTGGCCTTCCGCCTGGAATAGGGACGGCTCTACTTGAAATAACCGCGCTGCTTCTCGGTTACCGGCATCTCCAGCTTTTCCATAACGGCCAGCATGTCTTCCCAGACAAGCCGCTTGGTGCTCATGCTCTGGTTGCGGAGCAGGTAACTGGGATGAAATGTGGGTAACAGGGGAATCCCGTTAAACTCCATCCACTGCCCCCGGATCTTTGTGATCCGCCGTTTGGGATCGTGTCCCATGAGGCCTTCCATGGCCGTGTTGCCCAAGGCGACAATGACCTCGGGAGCAACAATCTCCAGTTGGGCCTTCAGGTAAGGCAGACAGTAGGCCATCTCGTTGAGCTCCGGGGCCCGGTTGCCCACCGGTGTCGGCATCGGTGGACGGTAATTCATGATGTTGGCAATGTAGACTTCCTCCCGGCCGAGGCCCATCGCCTTGATGATCTTTGTCAGCAACTGCCCGGCCGGACCGACAAAGGGTTCGCCCTGGATCTCCTCATCAGCCCCCGGAGCCTCACCACAAAAGAAAATCCGCGCCTCAATTGAGCCCACTCCAAACACAACCTGCTTCCCGGGCTTGACCTGGGAATTGCACCAGGGATCCGCCAGTACCTGTTCACGAAGGGCTGCCCATCGGCTTCCCTTGTCGCCCTCCGGCAGCTCGACCACCGGCGCTTCCGGTACCTCGATGACCGGCTTTTGTTTGCGCCGTGCAGGAACAGGCTTCTGCGGAGATGCCTGTGGGGCCTCTGATGGAGGGGCCTTTGCAGCGTCCTTGGCGGCCTCAGCGTTCGCGGCTCGCAACAATTCGACAACCTCATCACTGAGATAGATGGATTCTTCGCCACCTTCCTGGCGGCGAACCAACTCATCATAAACTGCTGCCAACTCACGCTTCATTCAATGCTCCTACTTTTTCCACCGCCCCACCCCGGGTCAACGCCGAAGCAATTCGATGCCTGAATTTAGTCCTTCAGATGGTTGGTCCCTGCCTTTCACTTGCTGCATCCTCTCCCTGCATGGTAAAAGAATCCCTTCTCCCAAAATCGGGCGGCTACAAGCGCCTCAAGAGTTTCCAGGTAGCCCAGTTGTGTTTTGATGTGACAGTGCGTTTCTGTGACACCTACATCAGCCGCTTTAGTCGCACTCACGACCAGATGGTCCAGGCTGCCCGCAGCGGCGTGCAAAACATCGCCGAAGGCAGCAAAGCCAGCGGCACTTCACGGAAAATGGAAATCAAGCTCACCAACGTGGCCCGGGCCAGCCTTGAGGAACTGCGTCTCGATTACCTCGACTTCCTCCGCCAAAACAAGCTTCCGGAATGGCCGCGCGACGACCCCCGGCGCGCGTCCCTTGTAGCCCGCCGCTGCTCCACAGCCGATGACGTAGCCGCCTGGATCGTGGAGAATGGACGGGATGGACGGGATGGACAACCCGGTGAGAAAAGTATAGCGGCTACGCAGGGCAAGTCCATCAAGTCCATCAAGTCCATCAAGTCCATCAAGTCCATCTATGCCGGGCCATCGGCGAATGCAGCGCTGGTCCTCATCGGGGTGGCATGCGCTCTGCTGGACCGGCAGGTGGCCGCTCAGGCCCGGGCATTTGAGAAGGAAGGGGGATTCACCGAGCGGCTCTACCGCATACGGAGCCAGCGCCGGCGCTGAGTTTTACTTCAGCGCCGCAGCTACTCTTTGGGGAATGCCATCGAACGAGCCGTTGCTGAAGAAGATCAGCACCGTTACATCCATACCCGCTAATTGCTCCAGCAGGGACTTCTCAAGGACATCGTTACTGGGATGCGCCACGGCTTTTTCGCCCAATCGCTCGGCCATTCCCGGTAAATCGATCCGGTCCGAATCTGTGTAGCGCTCAGCCCTGAACACGGCACCCATGTTGACGATATCCGCCTTGTCAAAGGCGAGCTCAAAGGCAGTTTCATGTATTTTTCGGCAAGCAGTATTGGAGCGGGCCTCGAAGCACATGACCAGACGCTGGCCGGGAAATCGCTCCCGCAACGAATCCAGGGTCTCTCCAATGGCAGTCGGGTGGTGGGCAAAGTCCGTCATCACGGTCAGGCCCTCTTTTTGCAGAAGGATCTCCTGCCGGCGCTTGACCCCACGGAAGGTGGAAAGGGGATCGAGATTCAACCGGGTGGGATCCTCCAACCCCCCCGCAAGGGCCGCCGCAAGCGCAGCCATGGCCGCATTGCGGGCATTGTAGAGTCCCCACAGACCCCACTCCACATGCGCCCATGGACGCCCCTTGAATTCGAGGTCGAACCGGCTTCCGTCCGGCCCTTCACTGAAGTTAAGAATCTTCAGGTCTGCCCGGTCCCCAAGACCAACCCGCAGGACTTGTGTCCAGTCGACATGCACTAGTTCCTCCAGATTGGAGTCATCGCTGTTCGAAAGAATCCATCCATTCTGCGGCACCAGCTTGATGAGGTGACTGAAGGTCCGCTGGACATCCTTCAGGTCGCGGAAGATATCCGCGTGGTCAAATTCCAGGTTGTTGAGGACGAGGATATTCGGGCAGTAATGGATGAACTTACTCCGCTTGTCGAAAAAGGCGCTGTCGTATTCGTCCCCCTCGATGACGAATGGCGCCGCCGGATCGCCAGCATGGGCCCCGGAAGGAAGATCATTGGGCACGCCTCCGACAAGATGCCCAACATCAAAACCAGCGTGACGCAGGAGGAAGGCAGTCAGGGATGTTGTAGTGGTTTTTCCATGCGTTCCGGCCACCACGACCGCCTTGCGCTTGCCGAGAATCTCCGACGCCAGCAATTGCGGAAGGGAGACAAAGGGGAGCGCACGGGATTCAAGGAGCCATTCCACTTCGGGATTGCCCCGGGTGTTGACATTGCCAACAACGACCAGATCGGGAGCCAACTCCTCCAGACGAGTAGCATCATAACCGGAGAGGACTTCGATACCGGCTCCAGCCAGCATATCGGACATCGGGGGATAGGTATTCTGGTCGGCACCAAGGACTTCATGCCCGAGGGACCGCATCAGGAGCGCCCCGTTGCCCATGCCAGTCCCGCAGATGCTCATGAAGTAAATTCGCATGGAACTATTCGTGCCTGATGCCACCTCCGGAGACAACAAGGAATTCAGTCAAAAGCGCCGGCAACGCGTTTCCAGAAATCCGACTGGATTGCCGGATCCCGAACAGCTTCGAGTTCCCGCCAACGCGGATAGCCTGATTGGAAAAAGCTGCTTCCCATGGCGGCATCCTTGGCCGGATAAAGCCGGCCGCCAGCTGCGCCAACGATGTCATCCAAGGCCCTGAACAACTGCAAGGTCTTCTGGCCTTTGTTGGGGATGTCCATGGCCAGGGTCCATCCCGGCATGGGAAAGGACAACCAACCTGCCGCCTCGAGGCTTCCGGTCTGCTTGAGGACAGCCAGCGGCACCGTGGCCCGGTGTTCCCGCAATTGCTGGAAGATCTCCCGGAACGGTTCCAGGCCGGATGATTCCGGGATGACGCACTGGTACTGGAAGAATCCTCGTGGCCCGTACAGCTTGTTCCAATCATCAATCACATCCAATGGATGGAAGAAGGCACCGTAGTGCTGGCGGAAACGGGTTTTGCGGAGCCCTTGGCGCCAGCCGTAAAGGCGGTTAAAGGCACCGCAGGTGAATCGGTTAAAGGGGCAGAGCGGAAGGGTTAAGGGCCATCTGAACGAGGCCCGATGCGGCTTGACGACCCTGTCCCAGGCAGGGTCGGAAACGTGGTTACCTCGCATGAAAATCCCCGGAAGGCGTTCCACCGATGCCTCGACAAGGTCCACCCAGGCGACGGTGTATTCCCAGCCAGTATCACTCTCAATGGTCAGATTGGCAAAGGTGCCCAGATCATCAAACGGGAGGAACTCCACCTCCAGATAAGGCCCTTCGGCTTTTTTCAACTGGATCTCGGCTGAAAGAATAACGCCGGTCAGTCCCAAGCCGCCGATGGTCGAGCGGAAGAGTTCAGGCTCCTTCTCCGGTGAGCATTCGAAGGGTTCCGACCGGTCACTGCGGAGCAACCAGAGGCGGGTCACATGATTGCCAAAGGACCCCGCCCGGTGATGGTTTTTCCCATGGACATCATTGGCAATGGCTCCACCGATAGTCACATGGCGGGTCCCGGGAAGGACAGGCGGGAACCAGCCCTGCGGAAGGCAGGTTTCAGCCAAGGCACCAAGGGTGTACCCACCTTCCAACCGAATGAGTCCACTGTTCCAATCCGTGGAAAGGATGCCCTTCCGATCCTCCATAAGCAGGAGCTTTCCTTCACGATTCAGGCAAACGTCCCCGTAACTGCGCCCCAGTCCAACTGGTAGAAAAGGCGATTCCGGGAGCTTAGGCAGTTTCCCCTCCCCGGCCGGGACACCCTGGCCGGTCTGGCTTTGGGTTCGTCCCCAGGACTGAAATTGACCAGCCATCAGTTCAGAAGACTGGCCATCAAGCCAATCACGACTAAAAGCACCAGGACGGCATGACTGGCCCGGTCACGCAGGGCAAAGAGGACCGGATCTGTCAGTAATTCACCCCGGTGCGTCTTGAACCAGACCCGGGCCAACCAGTACAGCATGACCGGACACAGGAGCCAGAGCAGTCCCGGACTTGTGTAGAGGACCTGGGATTGGTCACTGCTGATATACAGGGCGAGGATTAGGACGGCCACGAGGGCCGATCCGGTTCCAAATGCCATGATGACAGGCAGGTCATTGTTTCGGTAAGGACGGCGGATGTGATTGGCCACGCCTTCCCGGGCTTCCAGCAGCAGTTCCGAGTAGCGCTTCGCCAAGGCAATGCTGAGGAAGAAAAACTGGGCAAAGCCAAGGAACCAGGGTGACAAGGGTACCTCCGCCAGTTGGGCACCCATGCCCAGACGCCAAAGGTACATCCCACTGAGGACAAGGACATCGAGAAGGAGGATCCGCTTGAGAAAGGTGGAATAGAGGATGGAGGTGGCCGCATAGCCCCAGAGCAGGAGACAGAATAATGGATCCAGTAGCAAGGCACCACACAGACCGCCAAGGAAAAGCAGCCATCCGACAAAGGAAACAGCCTGTGGATGGAGCTGTCCACTGGCCAGGGGGCGGTCCCGCTTGCCGGGCACAAGCTGGTCCCCGCGCAGGTCCAGCCAGTCATTGAAAATATAGGTGGCACTCGCCACAAGGCTCAGCATCAAGGCGCCAGCAAGGGTGCGCAGCCACAAGTCAGGAAGATCCAGGGCGTGTGCCGCCAGCATGGGCACAAAGAGCAACAGGTTCTTGCTCCATTGGTGGACCCTCAGTTGTCGCCACCAGGCCCGCAATCGGGTTTTGCCTTCAGCCTCAGCTTCCATAGCGTCTTTCCTTAAATGAGGGATTCCGGCAATGGCCACCCCAAAGTTGATTCCAGTAGGTATATTTTGATTAGGCCTCCTAATAAAGGTTTGCCTCCGGGGAATGCGATCTAATAGCTTGGCGAAGACTTTTCAATCATGAGCACACCTGAATTTATCTACAAGAAACCGATCCCCCTGGGTGAGGACAAAACCGAGTACCGCTTGCTGACCAGGGACCATGTCAGTGTCACTGAATTCGACGGCAAAGAGGTCCTCGTTGTTGAACCGGAAGGGCTGGAACTATTAGCCAACGAGGCCAGCAAGGACATCTCCTTCATGCTCCGCCCGTCCCACCTCGAGCAGGTCGCAGCTATTCTCGAGGATCCGGAGGCGAGCGACAATGACCGCTACGTCGCGTTGGCCATGCTGCGCAATGCGGAGGTCTCGGCGAGGGGCATCCTGCCTTTCTGCCAGGATACCGGAACCGCGACCATCGTGGCCAAGAAAGGCCAGCAGGTTTGGACCGGCGGGGGCGATGAGAAGCACCTCAGCAAAGGCATTTTCAAGACCTACACCGAGGAAAATCTGCGCTATTCCCAAACCGTCCCGCTGGACATGTACACGGAGAAAAACTCCGGCAACAACCTGCCGGCGCAAATTGACGTCTATGCCACCGACGGGATGGATTATGAATTCCTCTTTGTCGCCAAGGGTGGTGGTTCAGCCAACAAGACCTTCCTCTTTCAGGAAACCAAGGCCCTCCTGAACCCGAAAAGCCTGGAGACCTTCCTGACGGACAAGATGAAGAGCATGGGGACGGCCGCGTGCCCGCCCTACCACATGGCCTTTGTCATTGGCGGGACCTCTGCGGAAGCCAATCTGAAATACGTCAAGCTGGCCTCGGCCCGCTACCTCGACGAGTTGCCGGAAAAGGGCAACGAATTCGGCCAAGCCTTTCGCGACCGTGAACTGGAGGCCAAGCTCTTGAAGATTGCCCAGGAAACGGGCATCGGCGCCCAATTCGGGGGCAAGTCCTTCGCCCTCGACGTCCGGGTCATCCGCCTGCCCCGCCACGGTGCCTCCTGCCCCGTCGGGATGGGGGTCTCCTGCTCGGCGGACCGCAATGCCAAGGCCAAGATCAACAGGGACGGCATCTGGATTGAGGCCCTCGAGCCCAATCCGGGACGCTTCATCAAGGACGAGTACCGCAAGATGTCCCAGCCGGGGGTGGTCAAGGTCGACCTCAACCAGCCGATGAAGGACATCCTCGCCACCTTGAGCAAGTACCCGGTCACGACCCAGCTCTCCCTGACCGGTACCATCATCGTCGGCCGGGACATTGCCCACGCCAAACTGAAGGAACGGCTAGACGCCGGGGAAGACCTGCCCGATTACATCAAGAATCATCCCATTTACTATGCCGGCCCGGCCAAGACCCCGGAAGGCATGCCATCTGGTTCGTTCGGTCCCACTACCGCGGGCCGGATGGATTCCTACGTCGATCTCTTCCAGTCCCATGGCGGCTCGCTGATCATGCTCGCCAAGGGCAACCGCAGCCAGCAGGTGACCGATGCCTGCAAGAAGCACGGCGGCTTCTACCTTGGCTCGGTTGGTGGACCGGCGGCCATCCTCGCCCAGGACAATATCAAGAAGGTCGAGGTGCTGGAGTACCCGGAGCTTGGCATGGAGGCTATCTGGAAAATTGATGTTGTCGACTTCCCGGCCTTCATCCTCGTCGATGACAAGGGGAACGACTTCTTCAAGATGGCCAATGCCTGCCCGGTCGCCTGAGTCGGTTGAAGCAATTTGCCAAAGCAAAGGCCGGTCGCCCCTGCGGGTGACCGGCCTTTAAAATTTCAAGCGCAGTGTACCTTACTTGCTCTGGGCAATTTCGATGAGATCGAGGAAGGACTTGGCCTTGAGGGAAGCCCCGCCGATAAGGCCACCATCAATGTCCGGCTGATCCAGCAGCTCGGAAGCGTTCTCCGGCTTCATGGAACCCCCGTAGAGGATGCGGACCTTGTCAGCTGCTTCGCCAAAGAGAGCAGTCAGCTCGTCACGAATCATCTTGTGGACCTCCTGGGCCATTTCCGGTGTTGCCGTCTTGCCGGTGCCGATGGCCCAGACCGGTTCGTAAGCAACAACCAGGTTGTCGGCTGCATCGGCGGTGACCCCTTTCAGGCCATCGACGAGCTGTGTCCGGACAACATTGAAGGTCTCCCCGGCTTCGCGCTGCTCAAGGGTCTCCCCAACACAGAGGATCGGCTTGAGGGAGCTTTCCAGGGCGGCGAGGACCTTCTCGTTAATGAAGGCATCGGACTCCTTGAAGTACTCGCGGCGCTCGCTGTGCCCGAGAATGACAACGGTGCAGAAGAGGCTGCGGAGCATCACCGGGGAAATCTCACCGGTGTAGGCGCCTTCCAGCTTGGGGTGCATGTTCTGCGCCCCCAGCTGGATGTTGCTGTCTTCAATGGCCTTGGCACAGCTTTCCAGGGCGGTGAAGGGAGGGCAAAGTGCCACTCCGACATCGAGCTTCTGCCCGAGGCCGACTTTGATTTCGTTGACTAGGTCCGCTCCTTCGGAGTCGGTCTTGTTCATCTTCCAGTTACCGGCGATGAGATATTTGCGAATGGTCTTGGCCATGGTTCAGTCGTCTTTGAATTAGAAAAGGTTGCCCACATTAGGCTTGGCTCAGGCTTGGTCAAGGGCAACTACCCCCGGAAGGGCTTTTCCTTCGAGGAACTCAAGGCTGGCCCCGCCACCGGTGCTCATGAAGTCGACCTTGTCGGAATAGCCACTCTGCTTGATGGCCTTGACGGAATCGCCGCCCCCGATGATGGAAAGGGCATCCCCCTCGGCCACCGCTTCAGCAACGGCAAACGTGCCCTTGGCCGACTCGGCAATCTCGAAAATGCCCATAGGGCCGTTCCAGAGGACGGTCTTTGCCTCTTCAACCGCCTTGCGATAGAGCTCGGTGGTCTTGGGGCCGATGTCGACGCCTTCCCAGCCGTCGTCAATGTCGCCTTCGATAATCTTCGTCTCACCGAGCGTCCCGGCACCGAAGTCGAGGGCGCTACAGGCTAGGTTATCAACAGGAAGCATGAACTCGACGCCCTTTTCAGCCGCCTTGGCCAAGGCCGCCTTGGCCACCTCCACCTTGTCCGGCTCGGCCAGGGAGTCCCCCACCTTGCCGCCTTGGGCGAGCTTGAAGGTGTAAGCCATGGCTCCGCCAATGAGGATGCGGTCCGCCTTCTCAAGGAGGGCATCAATGACGGTAATCTTGTCGCTGACCTTGGCCCCGCCGAGGATGACCACAAAGGGCCGTTCCGGACTAGCAGTCTTTTCACCAAGGAAGGTCAGTTCCTTTTCAATGACAAAACCACAGACACAGGGACTGAGGTGATGGGTCACGCCTTCCGTGCTGGCATGAGCCCGGTGGGCCGTGCCAAAGGCATCGTTGACGTAGACTTCGCCCAGCGAAGCCAGCTGGCGGGCAAACTCCGCATCATTTGCCGTCTCTTCGTTGTAGTAACGGACATTCTCCAGCAAAAGGACCTCGCCATCCTGAAGGGCTGCCGCCGCTGCTTCCGCTTCCGCTCCAATGCAATCGTTGGCAAAGGCCACTGGCTGGCCCAGCTTTTCGGACAGGGCCTTGGCCACCGGGGCCAGGCTGAACTCGGGCTTGCGCTCGCCCTTGGGCCGCCCGAGGTGGCTCATCAGGATGACCCGGCCACCTTGCTGCAGGAGATGTTGGATCGTCGGCACGGCCGCCTCGATGCGGGTATCATCCGTTATCGCCCCGTCCTTCAGGGGAACGTTGAAGTCCACCCGGACCAGCACGCGCTTTCCGTTTACGTCGATGTCTCTGATTGTCTTTGTTGCCATTGATTGAAACTTGGTTGAATGCTCGAATTTGTTGAAAAAAAAGCCGCCCACGACGTGAGCAATTCACGGGGGCGGCTTTCAAAGTGAACAGGTACCAGACTCTGCAATTAGAGGCTGATGACCTTCTTCAGGAGGTCGACAACGCGGTTGGAGTAGCCCCACTCGTTGTCGTACCAGCTGACCAGCTTGAAGAACGTGCTGCTCAGGCCGATGCCGCTGCCGGCGTCGAAAATCGACGAGGCCTGGCAGTGAACGAAGTCGGAACTGACCACCTCGTCTCCGGTGTAATCAAGGATGCCATTGAGTTCGCCTTCGGAGGCTTCCTTCATCTTCTGGCAAATTTCCTCGTAGCTGGTTTCCTTCTCGGTCTTCACCGTGAGGTCAACCACCGAGACAGTCGGGGTCGGAACCCGGAAAGCCATGCCGGTGAGCTTGCCCTTCACTTCCGGAAGAACGAGGCCGACCGCCTTGGCAGCACCTGTGCTGGACGGGATGATGTTGATGGCTGCCGTACGGCCGCCCTTCCAGTCCTTGCGGCTCGGGCCGTCAACGGTCTTCTGGGTGGAGGTGTAGCTGTGCACCGTAGTCATGAGACCTTCCTTGATGCCAAAGTTGTCCATGATCACCTTGGTAATCGGGGCCAGGCAGTTGGTGGTGCAGGAAGCGTTGGAAATGATGCTGTCGTCAGCGCTCAGGGTCTCGTCGTTGACACCCATGACAACGGTCTTGACGCCGTCGCCCTTGCCGGGAGCGGAAAGGATGACCTTCTTGGCACCGCTGTCGATGTGGCCCTGGGCCAAGGTGTCCTGGACGAAGAGACCGGTCGACTCGATGACAATCTCGACGCCGAGCTCTGCCCACGGCATGGCGGAGGGGCCTTCACGGACGGCGAGACACTTGATCTTCTGGCCGTTGACCACGAGGGTGTCGTCGGCTTCCGCGTCCGGGGAGCTCTTTTCGCTGGTCACGGTGCCGGCGAAACGGCCCTGGATGGAATCGTACTTCAGGAGGTAAGCCAGGTTGTCGGCCGGGACGAGGTCGTTGATTGCCACGACTTCAAACTCCTTGCCGAGGAGGTCTTGTTCCACCAGTGCCCGGAATACCAGGCGGCCAATGCGGCCGAATCCGTTGATTGCTATTTTCGTTGCCATAATTCTGTTTCGTTGAAGCTGATTTTCTAAGTTACGGTTGCTATTCCCCTCTTTAATAGGAAGGAGCAAAACCTTCTGCGTCTTTTATGAGACAAGGCAAGGGTTAAAATCCTTTCCGAAGGCTTGCCAAGCAATAAATTAAATTAATTTCACCCGGAAAAAGCTATTAATTATACTAATGATTGACCGGCATGGCATCCGCAGGGGAATCCTGCCCATGAACCAGTCGACCCTGGCATCCCTGTTCGGGATTACTCAATCGCTTCAGCCACAGTGTTGAAGATGAAATTTTGGCTGGGATCGGAGACATCCTTGGGCGCATTCGGGGGGACCTTGTATCGCTCACGAAGCGAGGCCAGCTCAGCCTTCAGGCGCTCCACATCGTCCGCATAGTCGGGATTTGCGTACTGGTTCTGCAACTCCCGGGGGTCCGTTTGAAGGTCGTACAACTCCCATTCATCGAGATCGTAAAAGTTCATCAGCTTGAAACGGCCATCGTAGACCCCCTCGTGGCGATGGACCATATGCCAGCCCGGGTACTCGTAGTAATGATAGTAATGACTTTGGCGCCAATCATCGGGGGTTTCCCCTTTCAAGACTGGCACCAGGCTGGCCCCCTGCATGTCGTCGGGTTGCTCCAGGCCGGCGATATCAAGAAATGTCTGCGCAAAATCGAGATTGGAAACCAGATCGGTATTCTCGGAGCCAGCCGGGACCATGCCCGGCCATTGCACAATCAGCGGGGTCCGGTAGGACTCGTCGTACATCCAGCGCTTGTCGAACCAACCGTGTTCGCCAAGGAAGAAGCCTTGGTCGGAGGAATAAATGACGATGGTGTTCTCATCCAAGCCATTGGCCTCGAGGTAGTCCAGCAGCTGGCCCACCCCGTCATCAACCGACTTGATACAGGCAAGGTAATCCTGGAGGTACCGCTGGTACTTCCAATGGACGAGGTCCCGGCCCTTCGGCTTGGCCTTGAGGACGGCTTCGTTCTTCGGCCCGTAGGCGGCCTCCCAGGCAGCCAGCTGCTCCGCGGACATGCGCCCCTCGGTCCGGTTTTTCAAGGAACCATCCCGGTCAAACCGGGGAATCTTCAAATCCCTGCCCAGCATCATTGTCACCTCGATGGTCATGTCCTGCTGGGTAGCGGCCGTCCCCCGGCCAGCATAATCGTCAAAAAGGGTATCCGGCTCCGGAAAGGTGACATCATCGAAGGCGCTGAGATACTTCGGGGCAGGCGACCACTCCCGATGCGGTGCCTTGTGCTGCACCATCAGCATGAAGGGCTTCTCCTGGTCCCGCTGGTTTTCCAGCCAATCAAGGGCTTTCTCCGTCACCACTTCGGTCACATAACCCTTTTCCCGGACAATCCCCCCCGGGGTCCGGAAGTCGGGATTATAGTAATAGCCCTGCCCAACCAGGACCTCCCAGTGGTCAAATCCCGTCGGTTCGGAACCAAGGTGCCACTTGCCGAGAATGGCCGTCTGGTACCCACCCTTCTGCATCAGCTTCGGGAAGGTCTGTTGGGAGCCGTCGAATTCACTCGTATCGTTGGTTGCGAATCCGTTCAGGTGGCTGTACTTGCCGGTCAGGATAGTGGCCCGGCTGGGCCCGCAAATGGAATTGGTCACCATGCATCGCCGGAAAAGCATCCCCTTTTCTGCCAGCCGGTCCAGATGGGGGGTCGGCGCGAGCTCGGCCAGCGGTCCCCCATAGGCGCTTAAGGCCTGGGTCGCATGGTCATCGGAAAAAATGAACAAAATATTGGGGCGGTCGGCATGGGAGTGGGTGGCGAAGAGGCAAAATAAAAGGAGTTTGAGGATAGTCTTCATGGTCGCCTGCATTCAATGTCCAAGGCGCTGCTTTAGCAAGCCAAGGCTTGTTCCCGGGGAAGCCTCTTTCCGGGGAATCCCATCAAGGAATCGGTCAATGAACGCGGGATCTGCTTGTTATTGCCGATCCATCTGCTAGTCTTGCCAAAGGCGGAGGCAGTAGAGCAATGAACAGAAACCACCTCTTGATCCTAACAGGGCCTTCCTGCGTGGGCAAAAGCCCCCTGGTCCATGCCCTGGCCCGGTTGTACCCGGACTGGATGGCGAACATCAGCCCGCTGGTGCTCTACAACTGCCGTCGCCCCCGGCCGGGTGAACAGGACGGTCAGGATTACCATTTCCGATCTCGGCTTAATCTGGAGGCAATGCATGACAATCCCCGCTTCGTTGCCATGGAGGTAAGGGGGGATTTGCAGGTGCTTGATATGGAGGAATTGCTGGAACAACTAAGGCGCTCTTCCGTGCTCTTTGAGGGCAATCCATTCATTGCCCGGGTACTGCAGGCGGATCAACGCCTGGCACAGGTACCCAAGCGGAGCATATTCCTGTCCCCTCTCTCCAGGGAGGAACTTGCGGACATCGAAGCCAATGAAAACGCTCCGCCCATCGCCGACGCGGTTGCGGAAGTGATGCGGCGTAAGCTCATTCGCCGGACGGAAAACCAGAAGGGGGAACTCGAACCCGAAGACCTTGAAACCATCTACGAGCGCTCGCACAGCGCCTGGAGGGAAATCCGCATGGCCTCCCTCTTTGATCGGGTCGTGGTCAACCATGACGGGGAGGACTCCGACAACTGGTCCTGCGCTCCGGTTCCCATCGGGGAGGCGCGCCAGGCCATGGAAGCGGTGCATGCAGGGCTCAGAGGCAGACCCCACCTGCACTTGGAATCCTGGCAGGCGGCACTGGCCTGAGTCCGCCGGGGGCTTTCCGTCCCCATTTGATCTGTATTCACTTTATAAATACATAAACACAGGCGCCCCGGCCGCACCCACGGCTTCTACAGGATTCGCTGACAAGCCCTGAAGGAGCCGGGAAACCGCCAGCCCGGCAAGCAGGCAAACCCCCCAGAAACAAATACTTGCCCCAAAAGTTCAGGAATGCATTATGGCAGAAACGACAGTCTGAAAATGGCTGTTGCAGCATCTCTTATAACAACAGTTCAAACCCCCGAAGAATGGCATCCAAATGAGCGGCCCCCGACTCGTCCGATTGTCCGAATCCATTGTTGAAATTGTCAGCGACGCTGGCGAAGGCGCCCAAAAGGCAGCCGTCAGTTTTGCCCAAGTCTGTGCCAAGGCCGGCAACGGCCTCTGGACGGTGGAGATTATCCCTTCCGAGATTCAACCACCCCCGCACACCACCGGCAGCGCCAGCGGCAACCGCATCCGCCTCTCCGAGAAGAGTCCAGTAACCAACGTCGGCAATCTGGCCGATGTGGTCCTGGCCTTCAACGAAATGGCCCTGCTCTCCCGTTACGAGGCGGGTACTGTTGCCGATGACGCCCTTGTCCTTATCGACGACCAATGGGCGGAGCACGATATCGAGTCCTATCGCAAATCTTACCGCGAGGTCCTTGAAATGGTCCGCAAGAGCGGCGGAACGGTCATCGAAGTCCCTCTGGAAAAGGAGACCCTGAAGCACGTCGACAATCCCCAGCGCGGGAAAAACATGTTTGCCGTGGGACTGCTCTGCGCCCTCTACAACAAGGACATCGAGATCGCCAAGGAAGTTATCGCCGGGGTTTTCAAGAAGAAGAAACAGATCGTCATTGATACGGCCGTGAAGCTGGCGGTGGCGGGATTCCAGTACGGACTGGAAAACCTGGAAACGCGCTTTGAAGTTCCAGCCATTCCGACCGATGTTCCCAAAGTGGCCATGAACGGCAACACCGCCCTCGCCATGGGCGCAGTGGCGGCCGGCTTTGACCTTTGCTCGATGTATCCCATCACTCCGGCCACCTCAGCTTCCCACGTTCTCTCGGAAATCTTTGAGGATTTCGGTGGCTTTGTCCACCAGGCGGAGGACGAGATAGCCGCCATCGGTGTGGCCCTGGGCGCCTCCTACGCCGGAAAGACCGCCCTCACGATCACGTCCGGCCCGGGCATGGCCCTGAAAACGGAATTCCAGGGACTCTCGGTAATGACGGAAACACCTCTGGTCATCGTGGATGTCCAGCGCGGGGGTCCCAGCACTGGATTGCCGACCAAGATTGAGCAAGGCGACCTTCTCCATGCCTTGTATGGCACACCCGGTGACGCCCCCAAGGTTGTCATGGCGGCAAGCACGATTGAGGAATGTTATTACATCCTTTCCGTGGCCAAGAAAATCGCCGAGGAGTTCCGCATGCTGGTCATTGTCCTTTCAGACGCCAACCTGGCCACCGGCCAACAGCTCTTTACCCGCCCGGATGTCTCGAAAACGCCTCGCCGCCCGCCACTTGACCTGAGTCCGGTCCCTGAGGACACCCTGCCCTATGACTGGGATTCACAGACCGGCCTCTCCAACCGCCTCATTCCCGGCCAACCCGGAGGCATGGGGGTCATAACCTCCCTCAATCACGATCGCAACGGCAAGGCCTGCTACGACTCGGAACGCAACCAGCGGGGACACCAGATGCGGAGCCGAAAGCTGGCCGCACTCCAGCAAAGCCTTAATCCACCGGCCATTCACGGTGAGCCGGAGGGGGATCTCCTCCTTGTTGGCTGGGGCAGCACTAAGGGCGCCATCGAGGAAGCCGTCGACATGGCCCGCGAAGAGGGCATTTCCGTTTCCTCAATCAACATCCAGTTCCTCAGTCCGCTCCCGCCGGGCCTGAAGAAGATTTTCTCCCGTTTCAAAAAGGTCATGACCGTCGAGTTGAACTACAGTGACGACTGGGACGACCCACTTATCACAGAGGAAAGCCGCCGCTATGGCCAGCTGGCCTGGGTTCTCCGGGCGGCTGTCCTGATGGACATTGACTGCTATGCCAAGGTACCGGGCCGCCCCTTGATGCCGGTCGAGATCCTCGACGAGATCAAGAACCAGCTCAACGGGAAAGGCGGTGCCGTTTCAGGCAAGGAACCAATCGACGAGCCCCAACCCGCAACCACCAACTCTTAACCCCCCGAAACCATGTCATCGATTATCCAGGAATGCCTTGATGAAAGTTGCGCCATTCACTCCCACACCTTGGAGGACTACCAGTCTGAGATTCCGAGGTGGTGCAAGGGCTGCGGGGACCATGGGGTTCTTGCCAGCCTGCAGCGGGTCATGCGCAAGAACAACGTCGACCCGGAAAACGTGGTCACGGTCTCCGGCATAGGCTGCTCCAGCCGCCTCCCCCACTACCTGAAGACCTACGGGTTCCACGGCATCCATGGCCGCGCCCTGCCCATCTCCACAGGTGTCCGCCTGGCCCGGCCGGACCTCAAGGTCATTGTCACCATGGGTGACGGCGACTGTTTCAGCATCGGGGGTAACCACTGGCTGCATGCGGTGCGCTATAATATCAATGCCGTGGTGCTGGTGCTCGACAATGAGATTTACGCCCTGACCAAGATGCAGGTCTCCCCCACCACCCCGGTGGGCCAGCGGACCAACACCACTCCGCGCGGGTCCAGTCTCCAGCCAATGAACCCAATCGGGGTTGTCGTCGGCATGACCAATGTCTCCTTCGTCGCCCAGACAGCCACCTGGTTACCGGCCCACCTCGATGAGACCATTGAGCGAGCCTGGGAGCACAAGGGCCTGTCCTTTGTCCGCATCCTGCAACGCTGCCCGGTCTTCATGCCGGAAGCTTACGGGGAAGGAGGCCTCAACTTCCCGGTGACCTTCCTTGAAAACGAGGATGGCATTCCCATCCATCCCGGGCTCCTCAAGCGGGGACCCGCCCAGGCCCACAACCAGAGGAACATCGATCAGGCCCTCAGTGTCGCCGCCAAGGTGGACCCCGCCCCGATGGGCCTCATTTACCATAATCCGGACCTCCCGACCTATGAGGAAATCCGGGTCCAGCATGCCAAACGACCGGACCATGAGACCTTCATCAACCGGCTCGACAACCTGATGGACCGCTACGCGGTTTGAGCGAGGAGAGATCAATGGTCGACCATCTCATTCATCAACCCGTCGAGGACGTCTGGCATCATCATTTTTCTGAACTCGACGAAGCCCTCGACGAAACCATTCGCGAACTGCAGAACCTCATTCGTCTCGATGACTATCACCGGCACGGGCATGAGGAGGAAAAGCTCGGGGACACCCTGGGTCCTTTCGGCTCCTCCAATCTCAACCTCAGTTCCCTCTCCAAGGTCCTTGGCAGTTCCTCTTCCCGCTGCATGCCCGAGGAACGGGTAAACCGCATCAACCGCCTCCTCGAAAAACTGGAGGCGATCAAGAAGAGCTGCGCCGAGGAGACGGGCAAGAACCCGGTAATGGATATCAGCGAAGAGGAGGAACGCATCCATGAAAAGGCGGAGGAGCACCTCAACCGGATGGCGGAAATCTTTTGCAGCCTGCGCATCGCGCAACTGGAGATTCGCTCAAAATACCATCCAGCCACCCATGACCCGGTCTTTGCCAATTTTAGTTGGCGCTTGCTCAGTCCGGCGGAGTTCCGCCTCTGCCCGCCCTTCCTGATCATGGCCAACCTGGAAAGTGACAGTGGCAGGACCCTGCGCAAGATCATGTCCCTGCTGGAAAGCCGCAAGCCGTTCAAGATTGCCGCCATGCGGACCTCCCTGCGCAAGGTCTACTCCCCCACCGCCGACCCCAGCGTTCCCGCCTCCATGGCTGTGGAAACGCTCCCCCTGGCCATGCGGGGCGTCTTTTTCCTTCAGACTTGCATCGCCGCCCCTGATTTTACCAAGCGTCTCTTTGATGCCCTGACCTCCTCCCGCCCGACCCTGCTGTCGTTACTGGCACAGAAGGACGGAGAGGATGAGGCAGCTTTCCGCCTCCGCGCGGAACGGGCCATCCGCTCGCGCGCCTTCCCCCTCGTTTCCTATGACCCGGACAAGGCCCGCGGATTTGTTTCCTGCTTTGACATCTCCGACAATCCGGAAGGTGTGGGTAGCTATACTTTCGCTGACTTTGCCCTCGGGGAAAGTGAGTTCTCCGGTGAATTCACCAATCCTCCCGCAGATGTCCCGGAAGACAGCCTTGTCCCCGTTGGGGAATACCTGGAATTGGTCCGCCATCAGCGCATGGGCAAATTTCCCTGCGTCTATGTTCCCGGACCCGATGGCCAAGCCCTGCCCAAGGTCGTCTCTCCCGCGGTCATTACCCAGACTTCCGACCAGATCCACATCTGGCGGACCCTGCAGGAAATCGCCGGCGTCGACAATCCACACGTCAACATCACCAAGGCCAGCCTCGAGGCTGCCTTCGGGGCAGAGCAGAAGGCCATCATTGACAATATGCAGCACGATATGGAGCAAAAGCAGTCCCAGCGTGAGCAGGTGGCCGTCGCCTCCGCCGTGCAACAGCTCGTCGCCAAGCTCACCGGGGTCGATGCCACGACGATCGACCTGCAATCGTTGGTCGACGGAAAAAGCTAAGCGCCATTCAGTCCGGATCCGCGTGTCTGTGCGGGTGCCTTTCGTGAAATTTTCAATTTCCCCTTGAAAATTTATTAAGCCTGCTAATTGTTAGCCGACTTACCTTTTATGATTGTGCAAGGAATCGGAACATGAATGGATTTTTCTTAAGGAACCTGCCGGACCGGGAGTGCCTGGACGAGATGGCGCAGCGCTATCCGGAGATGGATGCGGATGCGTCGGAAGTCTACCTGCACTTCATGCGCCTTGGTTCGGAAGTGGGGTCACGGGTGGCCGACTACCTATCGAAACACGATCTATCGACCGGACGGATGTCGATCCTGATGATGCTCAACAGCTGCCCGGAAGAGCAGCGCAATCCGGGCGAGCTGGCGGAACGATGTGGAGTCACACCGGCGACAGTAACCCGGTTGATCGACAACCTGATCAAGGACGGGCACATTGAACGGATAGTTGATCCGGATAACCGCCGAGTCAGCCCGGTCCGCCTGACAGCCAGAGGGAAGGCCTTCCTGGAGGGTCTGCTGCCGGGTTATTTTTCTGAAATTGCGCAAGACTTTGGCCCCTTGAGTGCAAGTGAGCGCAAAACCTTTCTTTCTCTTCTGTTGAAACTGGAGAACCACTTGAACGACAAAAACGCATCAAAATGAAACGCAAAATCGCACTGGCGGCCCTGGCCGTGATTATCTGCTTCGCAGGATTAGCCGGAATCAGGGCCCTTCAAATCAAGAGCATGATCGATGCTGGCGCAAACGCCGGGCCATGGCCGCAGACGGTTGAAGTCCGACCGGTTCAAAAGCTGGAGTGGGAACAGGAGCTTTTCTCCGTCGGAACCGTCAACCCGGTAAACGGGACAACGGTCCGCTCCGAATCCGAGGGGGTGGTCCGGGAAATCCTTTTCAAGCCGGGAAGCCGGGTTGAGGCGGGAGCGGTACTGGTCCAGCTGGATACGGACATCGAACAGGCGCAGCTGGAAATTGCCGAGGCGGCCCTGGATCTGGCCCGCTCGAACGTCATCCGCATGCGCGAACTGCACTCGCGGAACAATGTCTCTAACGCGGAACTGGACCGGTCGGAAGCCGAGTATGCCGGTGCCAAGGCCACCGTAGCCAACTTGCAGGCCACCGTTGACAAGCGGACCATCCGGGCACCGTTCAGCGGCCGCCTGGGCATCCGCCAACTGAGCCCGGGTGATTATGTCACCAAAGGCCAGGAGATCGTCAAACTCCAGTCATACGAACAGGTATTTGTCGACTTTGAGTTCCCCCAGAACCGGATCAGCTATCTCCGTGTAGGGATGGAGGTGCGCATCACCACCGATGCCTGGCCGGGAGAAACCTTCACCGGTTACCTGACGGCCATCAATCCGGATGTCGATGCCACCACACGTTCTATTTCCGTACAGGCGACCTTCGATAATCCGGACGGGAAACTGCTCCCGGGGATGTTTGTCGATGCCCGGGCGGTCCGGAAGGAGAACCGGGAAGTCGTAGTGGTTCCGCGGAGTGCCATCATGCATGCCAACTATGGAGACTCCGTATTCGTTGTCACCAAACCGGAAGGGGAAGGGCTCGAATCGGTCAAGCAACAGATTGTCCGACTCGGGGAATCCAAGGGAGATTTCATTGAAGTGATCCAGGGGCTTCAAGGGGATGAGGAAATTGTCTCCGCAGGGGCCTTCAAGTTGAGCAACGGATCCCTTATCACCCGCAGTAGTGTGGGCACCGTCGAACCCGAACTGAATCCCGCCCCGGCGGAGGGCTAAAACCCGCAGCCAGAGGATTCGCAGCATGAAATTTACCGATATCTTTATTCGCCGGCCGGTCCTGGCAATTGTCGTCAACCTGGTGATCATCATTGCCGGCTTGCAGGCGATCAGTAGCTTGAATGTCCGCCAGTACCCGAAGAGCGAAAATGCCTCGATCACGGTCACCACCATTTACGTTGGTGCGGATGCGGATCTTGTCCGCGGCTTTATAACGGTCCCGCTGGAGCGGGCCATCGCGGCGGCGGACGGCATTGATTACATCCAGTCGGAAAGCGTCCAGGGGCGCTCGACCATCACGGCCCGCCTGCGGATGAATTACGATGCCACCAAGGCCCTGGCGGAAATCAGCTCGAAGATCGACCAAGTACGCAATGACCTGCCGCCGGAGGCGGAGGTGCCGACCATCAATATCGAGTCGGCCGATTCCCAGTTTGCCTCGGCTTACCTGAGCTTCGCCTCCGAGGAGCTGCAGCCAAACGAGATCACGGACTACCTTGTCCGCGTGGTGCAGCCGCGCTTGACCGCCCTTCCCGGCGTCCAGCGGGCAGACATCCTCGGCGGCCGTACCTATGCCATGCGGATCTGGCTCCAACCGGACCGGATGGCTGCCCTCAACGTCAGCCCCTCACAAGTCCGCACCGCCCTTTCCCGCAATAATTACCTGGCCGCCCCCGGTTCCACCAAGGGCGCCATGATCCAGGTTAACTTGTCGGCCAACACCGACCTCAAGACGGTGCCTGAATTCGAAAACCTGGTCGTCCGGGAATCGGAGGGGACCTTGATCCGGCTCAAGGATATTGCCCGGGTTTCCCTGGGGGCGGAAGACTACAACGCGGAGGTCCGCTTTACCGGGCAGACCGCCGTCTTCATGGGCGTCTGGGTACTCCCCAATGCCAATTCAATTGATGTCATTGAGCTGGTACGAAGCCAGATAGATGACTTGCAGGTGGACCTGCCGGCCGGTCTGGAGGCGCAGGTGGCCTACGATGCCACCGAGTACATCAACGATGCCATCAGTGAAGTCGTGAAGACCCTGCTGGAGACGCTCCTCATCGTGGTCATTGTGATCTTCCTTTTCCTCGGCTCCCTCCGCTCGGTCCTCGTGCCGTTGGTGGCCATTCCCGTTTCCCTGATTGGGGCGGTATTCCTGATGCAGATGTTCGGCTTCACCATCAATCTGCTGACCCTGCTGGCAGTTGTCCTTTCCGTCGGGTTGGTGGTCGATGACGCCATCGTCATGGTGGAAAATGTCGAGCGGCATCTGCGGAATGGCGAGTCGCCCCTGCATGCCGCCGTTCTCGGTGCACGGGAGCTGATTGGTCCGGTCATCGCCATGACCATCACCCTGGCAGCGGTCTATGCCCCCATCGGGTTGCAGGGGGGCCTGACGGGGTCGCTTTTCCGCGAGTTCGCTTTCACCCTTGCCGGCGCGGTGACCATATCCGGCATAGTGGCCCTGACCCTTTCGCCGGTCATGTCCTCCAAGTTGCTTAGCAAGGAGACCGAGGAACACGGCTTGCCCCTCCGCATCAACCGGGGATTCGATCGCCTTCGTCAACGCTACGGACGCATCCTCGACCGCACCCTTGAGGCCCGGCCGGCCATGTACACGCTTTGGATTGGACTCACCCTGCTGGCGGCCGTCATGTACCAGCAATCCGCCAAGGAACTGGCCCCGACGGAAGACCAGGGCATTATCTTCGGCATTGTCGACTCCCCGTCCAACACGACGCTGGAGGCCAGCAGCGCAGCCACCCGAGCCGCATTCGATGTCCTCGCGGCAACCCCGGAAATGGAGTACACCTTCCAGATCACCTTCCCCACAGGCGGCTTTGGCGGGATGGTGGTATCGCCGTGGGGAGAACGGAAACGGACGATTTTCGAGATTATGCCGGAGGTCCAGTATGGCTTCTCCCAGTTGCCGGCCATTAACCAGTTCCCGGTCCTTCCCCCTGCCCTTCCCGGCGGCGGGACATTCCCGGTGGAATTCGTTATCGCCTCGACCACGGAACCGGAACAAATCCTCGAGTTTGCCCAGGAGCTGCAACAGAAGGCCGCCATGAGCGGGATGTTTGCCTTTCCGCCCATCATCGACACCAAGATTGACCTTCCCAAGAGCGAGATTGTCTTCGACCGCGACAAGGTGGCGGACATCGGGGTTGACCTCGCTGCCGTTGGCCAGGACATCACCGCGATGGTTGGCGGCAACTTTGTCAACCGCTTCAACATTGACGGACGTAGTTACAAAGTCATTCCCCAAGTGGAACGAACCGAGCGGCTGAATCCCGACCAGTTGCTGGACATCTACGTGACCGGCCCCGACGGCAAGTTGATCCCCTTGCGCTCAATTGCCAGCATCAGCAACAGCAACGAACCAAGATCCCTGAACCGCTTCCAGCAGTTGAATTCGGTCCGCATCAGTGGGGTCGCCATCCGGCCGCTGGATGAAGCCCTGACATTCCTTGAACAAGAAGCCGAGGCCATCCTTCCCGCCGGCTATGTCATCGACTACACCGGCGAATCCCGCCAGTTGCGCAATGAAGGGAACAGCTTCCTGGTCACCTTTGGTCTGGCCGCGATCCTGATTTTCCTCGTCCTCGCGGCGCAGTTCAATTCCTTCCGGGATCCGTTCATCATCCTCTTCGGCTCGGTCCCGCTGGCCATGTTCGGGGCCATGATCTTCACCTTCCTGAAGATGCCCAATCCCAACATCCCCTTCTGGACGGATGGCTGGACCACCACGGTCAACATCTACTCCCAGGTGGGCCTTGTCACCCTCGTCGGGCTCATCTCCAAGAACGGCATCCTCATTGTTGAATTCGCCAACTCCCTGCAGCGGCAGGGGATGAACAAGATTGATGCGGTCAAGCGGGCGGCGCGGATTCGCCTGCGCCCGATCCTGATGACAACCATGGCGACCGTCTTCGGGCACTTTCCCCTCGTCCTCGTGACGGGTGCGGGAGCGGAGGCACGGAACAGCATTGGCCTGGTCCTTGTCACCGGCATGTCGATCGGAACGCTCTTCACCCTCTTCGTCGTCCCTTCAATCTATGTCCTCATTGCCAAGGACCACAATGCTGCTGAAGCGGCCTTGCAGAAATCATCCCTTTTAAATGATGAAAGTCCCGCTGCGGAAACATCCATAGCATGAAAATCTCACTACAAAAAATCCTGCCCATCATCCTGTTCGGCTACGGTTCGCTCACTGCGTCGACAATACCGGCCATACTTGACTACGAAACGGTGGTGGCCTTGGCACGGGAGAACAATTTTTCCATCCGGCAAGCGGAGGCCCGGCTGGAGGAAGCCGAGGGCCAGACGCTCAACGCCCGTTCGGGCAGGCTCCCGCGGCTGGAATTACTGGCCGGCTACAACCGGGTCGATGAAAACAAGCTGGAGAGCTTTGAGGGATCCCCCATCGGGGATGATCAGTCATGGAACCTCGATCTCCAGGCCAGCCAGCAACTGTATTCCGGCGGGGCCATTACCTCCGGGATTGATTCGGCCATGGCCTCCCAGTCTGCTGCTGAGGCACAATACAACCAGGCCGTACAGGATGCCCTGCTCGTTGTCCATGAGGCCTGGTTTCGCGTCCTTTTGAACCGCGAGGAGGTGACCGTCCGCCAAGCCGCGGTAGACCTCCTGGAAAAGCAACTGCAGACAACCCGGGACCGGTACGAAACAGGCTCGGATTCCCGCTTTGAACTCCTGCGGGCCGAGGTCGCCCTGGCCAACGGAAAGCCCCAGCTGATCCGGGCAAAGAACAACTTCCGCCTGTCGATTGTCGACCTGCTGCTCTATCTCGGGCTGGAGGTACCCGAAGAAGTGGATACGGAAATTGTCGGGGAGCTGACTTACGAGGACAATGAAATCGATCTCTCCTCCGCTTTGTCGATGGCCCGCCAGAACCGGCCGGAATACATTTCCCTCGACCGGTCGGTTGATGCTGCAGAAGCCCAGGTACGAGGCGCACGCTCCGGTAGATTACCCAGCCTCACCCTCGTGGCCGGCTACGGTGTCCAGAAATCCAGCTTCTCCAATTCCCTTGACGATACCCGCCATGGGTGGACCGTCGGTCTCCAGGGCTCATGGACCATCTGGGACGGCCAGGCGACACAGGGGAACATCATTTCCGCCCAGTCCCGGCTGCGCCAGAGTGAGCTGGCCCGGAGTGAGTTGGATCTTCTCGTTGGTAGTGAAATCCGGCAGGCCCTTTCCTCCATCCAGGAGGCCCGGGAGCTCGTCGAGGCCAGCCGCAAGGTGGTCGACCAGGCCGAAGAGGTACTGGAGCTGGCAGAGGACCGCTACTCAGTGGGTTCGGTTATCCAGTTGGACATTTACGAAGCCCAGCTTTCCCTGACCCGGGCACGGACCAATGCGGTCCAGGCCCTGCATGACTACAACATCGCCATGGCCCGGCTGAAACGGGCAGTCGGGCTGCTGTAAGCAAGCATCGGTTGGGATTGAATCAGGGAATGTACATCCAGGCACCCGACTCACCGACGAATTCCTCAGGCAGGTAGAGGTACTTGGTCAGGCTCAGGGACCATACCCACGGGCTGTCCGGGGTCACCCAGATCCATCCCAGCCACGGGGTCGTGTCGACGTAGCCATCCTGGACGATGTCATAGCCGGCCCAAGTTGTCGGACCGGCGGGCTTGACGTCGATGACAAAGTTGTCGATGGCGAAGGCGTTGTTGTAG
The DNA here is from genome assembly GCA_040830445.1 of Puniceicoccaceae bacterium. Lineage (GTDB taxonomy): Bacteria > Verrucomicrobiota > Verrucomicrobiia > Opitutales > Oceanipulchritudinaceae > Oceanipulchritudo. The sequence goes on along the minus strand of JBFOLZ010000007.1, from coordinate 21,726 downwards.
GTGCCGATTGCGAAACCGATATCCGTGCCAGCCGTGTAGGTGAAGGTGATAATGTTGGTATTGGCAGTTGTGACTCCCTCAAGGGTCTCACCTTCCACGGCTTGGCCATTTTCTGAACCTTCATTGCCGGCAGTATTTGCCTGGAGATAATTCACCGTAGCTCCACCGGCCGCAATGAAAGGAACGTTCGCGGCATTGCCCCATCCGCCCCATGTACCATCAATCTGTACGTAATTGGAGCCCGAATCATCGTAACCGGAAAGCTCAGCCAGCCAAAACCGGCCGTTGTCCGTACCTTCTACCTTCTCTGCCGATGAATTGCGACCAAATCCCCCGATGACATCGAAACTGATCACATACTGAACCCCTTCAGTGAAAAGCGATCCGTCAAAAACAACGGCTGCCGCACGCGCATTTGTACCAGCAATGTCTTGCACCCGCAGCTCCCCAATCGAGGAAACCGCATTACCTGTGCCAATGCCGGATTCATTGCCTTCTGCGGCATCGTTGATGCCCATATTGCCAGCCGTGTAGACCCAGGTTCCGAAGCCGTCATAGGCGTTTTCAAGGCCTCCGGTACCAACGGAAACACGGGCACTGCCATTTGATTCCTTGGCGGGACTGGTGAAATCAACGGAAACAACCTGGCTGAAGGCCGTTGAGGCGGCAAGGGCCAGACAGGAGAAGACAATTACGGGGAGTTTGTGGAATTTCATGATGGGTTTATTTCGAGTGGGTTAGCGATTTTCGGTAAGAAGTTGTTAAATGCCACGAAAAATTGGCATAATCTTAAACGTTTCTTTCATAATTCATTCAAAATTTCAATGCAAATCTGTGGGAAATCGACCGGTTTTCGGCATTGCGACCGGGGAATTTGGACAAAAACCCGGCGGACCAAAGCCCGCCGGGTCCCTACCCTAAGTGTTACCCTAAATTCAAGGTTCTAAATCCGTCGGCGGCGGTAAATCACAAGCCCGAGGGTGGCAATGCCGGCCAGCAGGGCGAAGGTCGACGGCTCGGGAACGGCGGAAACCACCAAGCCTTCAAGACCAATACTTCCATTAACAGAGTAGATTTTAATATCCGTTCCTGCCGAAATAGCGACGCCTCCCCCAGCAAACGTTGCATAGTACTCGGCAGTTCCACCGAATCCACCAGCGGAAACTGTACCTGAGCCGATGTTAAAATCTACGTTGTCCCACCGATACTCGTCCGAACCATCCGCACCAATATCGATACCAAAGACTTCACCAGCACCAGCCATGGCCACACTTATCATCCCGATAAAAGTGACATCTTGATTGAAATTGAAGGTCCAGGTTTCCGCCTGACCCGATTCAAATTGAGCAGCCGCTGAATCGGCGCCCGAATCAACGCCTACAAAGTTGGGCAAATTCGTGGCAGAAGTTTGTAATGTGGTTTCGTTGGCTGCGGATAAAGCAATTGTAGTGAGAATAAGGTTTTCGGCACCTAAAGAGTTGAGGGAGGCTCCAACACCCTGATTTGCAAGTGTTCCAGCAGAGCCAAAGCTGCCTCCATCCGAGTTGACGCCGTTCCACTGAATAACCTGATCGGCCCCGATTGCGCTTGCCCAAGCGATATCCGCGGCGCTAGTGCCATCCGTAAGGTGGGTCGCGTCCCCGCCAAACTGGATGATGACCTGAGCCGATGCCAAGGCAGGGATTAGAAATGCTGCGCAAGGGAGTGTGAGTCTTGTAATGTACTTCATGATTCTGAGTTTTGGGTTTGATTGAATGTTGAAATTCCGGAGGAAAACCAAATCTGACCTTATTTTGAACCTTTATAGCTTTTAACTGTCAAGCCTATTGGAGATAATTTTTCTTTTGCGAATAAAATAGGGGATTTGAGGGAAAAATCGCTCCACATGATCAAATTATGGTCATATTATTACCAAAATCCTGTCAGTTCTCATATGAAGCGGCCAACCGGCACAGGATCGGTACACTTGGCGGGTGCCTTACCGGGTAATGTAGGCCCAGAGGCCGCCCGGGCCGGCGGCGCTCTCGGGGACGACCAGCCAGCGATTGAAGGCGGGGCACCAGACCCATGGGGCGTAGGTGACATTGAGCCATCCGATGACGGAACCCGTATCGACCCAGCCATCGGGGGTCCGGTCAAAGCCGGCCCAGGAGAGAGGCGGTGACGCCTCCTTGGACTGGTTGAGCATCCAATCGTAGAGGCCGGGCTCCTTGAACACCGTGTACCAGATGCTGTGCCCGAGGTCCTCGTAGATGGTCAGTTGGGCGAGGGTGCCCCCGGCGGCCTCAATTCCCTCAATCATCTCGACACTGCGCTGGACGGGGACGGTATTGTCGAGCCGCCCATGGAAGGCGTGGATGGGGATGTCGACCAGCCGCGACGACAGCGAGGGATCCCCTCCCCCGCAGATGGGCATGGCGGCGGCAAAGTAATCGGGATAGTCGGTCAGCATGCGCCAGGTGCCGGCTCCTCCCATGCTCTGCCCGCAGATGTAGATGCGGTCGCGGTCAAAATTGAAGCGGGTGACCACTTCCTCAAGGAACTGCATCAGCTCGGCGCTGGCACCCGTCCAGTTGCGGCCGCTGAGGCACTGGGGCGCCACCACGGCAAAGGAAAATCCGGCACCATTCTCCGCTTGGGCGGGCGGCGGCAAGGTTGCCACCTTGTTGAGATCCGAACCGCGGCGCCCTGCCCCGTGGAGGAAGATCAGGACCGGCAGCGGATCCCTGGCGGGATCATGATCCTCCGGCAGGTAAAGGAGGTACTCGCTGTACAAGGCCCAGTTCTTATCCGGATCAGCTGCCTGATAGGCACAGGGCTCCACCTTGAGGTGATCGAATTCATATACCGGCTGGGCGTGGAGCTGCGCGGGGAACAAGACCAGACCCATGAAGAGGCCCGGGAGGAGGGACAAGGTGGACTTGTTCATAACTGGCTGATGGACCGGACGCGGGCATCCGCGACATGGAGAGGGGCGTCGAAGCCGAAGCGGCCGTCCGCGTAGGGATCGGGATCGGTGGCCGAGAGGGCCGGCTTGCCGTTGAGGCGGACTTCGATGGAACCGTTATCGCAGGAGACCTCAACCTTGTTCCATGCCCCGGGGCGGGCGCCCTCGACCCTTGTCGAGGCGAGCGTGTCACCGGACCACTCCCCGGTGCGCTTCCAGAGGACGAGTGTACCGTTCCGCTGCAGGTAGACGGCATAGTACTGGTACATGTTGAGGTAGTTGAAGACCAGTTGCAGGGAATCCTTCTTCCCCGGACCGGGCCGGGGGGTCTTCAATTCGGCGGATAGCTTGACCGGTCCGCTGTGCGCTTCCGGTGAGAGGACCGTGACCGGACCCACCAACTGGGCACCCCTTTCGGTGGGACTGGGTGGCATGCCGATGTGGATCCAATTGAGGCCGCCGAATGCGCAACCGAGGAGCGGTTCATGGGAGTAGGCCTTGACGAAGCCCTCCCGGACGCGGACCTCCATCCGCCGGGTGACCGGCAGGGAACGCGGATACGCGCTGCAAAGGATGGGCTGGTCGCCATAGCGGCTCTTTCCACGCGGATCGACGTAGGGCTGGTCGAGGTGATAATGCCCAAGCACCCAGTAGAAGCAGGTTGCTCCGCTGGTGGCGGAGGTGTCGGTCCAGGAAAGTTCTGTCAGTCCACCGGCGATCCGTTCCGCTTGGCGCGGATCCTTGGTGCTCGAACGGTAGACGTCATAGCGGGCCTTCTCGCCGGCCGGACTCCATGAAAGGCGCACACCCGCCTCCGTCACCTGAACGGTGGCGTCCAACATCGGAAACTCGTCGAGCTCCCATCCGTCGAGGGTACAGAGGCGCATCCGGCTGACCGTGGCTTCGTTGGCGGAATCGAAAGCGCGGTTGTTGCCGGTATCCTCCTCGCTGGTGCCCCGCTTGTAGAGCTGGTCGGCGGCGGCATGGGTGTAGACGTACTTGTACGCCCGGTTGAGGCCCATGCGGACAGGGAGGAATTCCTTCTTCCGGGTACAGCTGCCCGCCTGGTAGAATTCGGAGAAGACCATGCGGTCCGGATCGGCCGCGCTGGCGATGGCCGGCAGGAGGGATTCCCCCTCGAATACAGGAGAGCCCTTGGTCGCGGTCATCTCGCAGAAAGTCGGAATCATATCGATCAGGTTGGCCGGGGAATCGCAGACGGTCCCTTGTGGAAGGGCCCACGGTGCCCGGATGACAAAGGGTACCCGGGCGGCCGGATCGAGCATGTTGTGCTTCTCGATGAGGCCGTGCTCGTAAAGATTCTCCCCGTGGTCGCTGGTGTAGATGACGATGGTATTTTCGAGAATGCCCAGTTCGCGGCACGTTTCCATGATCCGGCCCACGCAGTCGTCGATCTGTGAGGCGCAGGCATAGTAGGCGGCCGTGCTGTTGCGGGCCTTGTCGCCCTTGATCCCGGAGTGGCTCCATCCCTGGACGAAGGGGTGCATCCCCTTCTCCTCCCACTCGGCGATGGTCTCCGGCAGGGGCATGTCGTCCGGATTGAAGCGGTCGAGGAACTTCTGGTGGATGGTCCATGGACGGTGCGGTTTCTCGAGGCCGACATGGACGAGAAAGGGCTTACCGGCCGCTGTTTGGCGCTCGATGAAGTCGATACTCCGGTTCGTGATCAACTCATCGACCATCTCATCCTCATGCTCGACCAGCGTCTCCAGGAAATACTCGTTGACCCCGTTCTGCTTGACCGTAAGGCCATCAGGCGCGCGGGCAAACTTGTCCGGGTCGATTTCCTTGTATTCAGAAAATAGATACGGATCCATCTCGCGGTAGCGGCGGTTGACGTCGCCGTCCTTGAGATCGGCATAATGCATCCCGGGCGCGCGGGTGTAGAAGCGCAGGTCCCGTTCATCGAAGCCGAGGTCCCAGCCACCGGCCTCTTCCCCGTGGACATGCATCTTGCCGTAGGCGGCCGTCTTGTAACCGGCCTTGCGGAAATACTCCCCCATTCCCGGAATGCCTTCCTTGACACCGGGGAACCGGCTCAGCCCGGCCTCGCGGGTCTGCATCTTGTGGTGCAGTGCTGTCGTGGTGTGCGGGTACACCCCCGTCATGTAGGCCGCCCGACTGGGCGCGCAGAGCGGCGAGGCGCAATACATGGAATCGAAGCGCACGCCCTCGGCCGCAAGGGCGTCGATGAACGGCGTCGGCGACTGCCCGTCGACCTGCCGCACCTTCGAGCCGTAGCATCCGCAGGTGTTGGCCTGGTGCTCGTCCGAGACGATGAGGATGATGTTGGGCTGGCCGGAAGCACTTGCTTTCAACCCGGGCTTGCCTGCCTTTGCGACGGGTGCCGCGGCAATGCTGGCCACGGTGGCCCCGATTGACTTGAGAAACGCCCTCCGGTCTTTCATGGAAAATCCTACTGGAACTGGTCCCGCTGCAGGGTGAAGCGCCGGATGGAACCGGCGAAGGGCTCGTCGGGTATTCCGGCAACAACCGGGTGCTTGCCTGTGCCACCGATGATGAGGGGGACCTTCGGGGATCCTTTGAACGGCAGGGGCAGGGAAATGCTTTCCGCGACAATCCCGTCGACGAGGAAGGTCAGGCGGTTGTAGTCGATCAGAACCTGCAGGTGTGTCCACTGGCCGAGGATGGAATCCGGCCCGTCGATGGTGGTTGTCGTGTCGATCCAGGTCTTGCAGTGGACCGCGACGCCCGGGCGACCATCCTGGACAAAGATTTTGAACCCATAGCCCGGCGTCGACTGGACAGCAATGACCCCATCCGACTCCGGCTTGACCGCGACATCGATACGGAAGGGCCAGCCGGCCGGATCCGTCAGCTTATCGAAGGGGACCCGGATGGCGGAGAGCGCGCCATCAAAGACGAGAGTATCGTCGCGTACCTCCAGTTTCCGCTGACTGACCGCCAAGCCGGAATTGGCCTTGTCGACGAAGGCACCATCCTCCACCGCGAGGTCGAGCAGGACACCCTCCTGCCCGCGGACCCGGGGAAGGTTCTTCGGGAAGACATCCGGCCGCCACTGGTGGGTGGCCTGCGCCTGGGCCAGGCGATCCTTCATCTCAGCATGCAGATCGGCATAGGCCGGATCGATGGCCAGGTTGTTCATCTCATGCGGATCATTGTGCAGATCGAACAACTCATCAATGTCGTCGATTTCCGGATAGGTGATCAACTTGTACCGTTCCGTGCGCACCGCGGTCATGGTCGGGATGGCATGCACCAGCTCCTTCCAGTACTCATAGAAGATGGCATCGCGCCAGGCGGGATTTGCTTCCTCGAAGAGTGGCTTCATACTCGATCCCTGCATCTGGTGGGGAACCGGCAGCCCGGCATAGCTAAGCACGGTGGGGGCAAAGTCGGCGTTGGTGATCATCTGGGAGACCGTCGAGCCCGCCTCGATGTGTCCCGGATAGACCACCACCATGGGAATGCGCAGGCTTTCCTCATAGGCCAGCCGCTTATCCCAGCGTCGGTGCTCCATGTGGAAGTACCCGTTGTCGCTGGTGAAAATGATGAGGGTATTGTCGAGGGTACCCCGCTTGCGCAGAACCTCCATGATCTTTCCGATTCCGTCATCGACGGCGGACACGCAGCGCAATTGGTTCACGTACTTCTTGTTCTTCTTCCAAGGTTCAGCAGGGACGGCTTCGGGCAGCTGTTCCCCCTCGTAGTCCCGCGTCCGGTAATGCCAGCGCACGTCGCGGGAGCGCTGGCGCTTGTGCCAGTCCGGCTTGTCGGCGAAGTCCTCCGACCAGCTGGCCGGCTCGGCAATGGTGGTTCCCGCACCGAAGGCATTCTTGTGCCTCGGGGCCGGCTGGAAGGGCTCGTGCACCGCCTTGTGAGAGAGCATGCAGAAGTAGGGCTGGTCCGTCGGCTGCTTCTCGATGAACTCGATGGCGTAATCCGTCAGCAAGTCGGTCGTGTAACCGGTATGCGGGATTTTCTCGCCGTTGATGTTGAACAGCGGATCATGATAGACCCCCTGGCCCTTAAAACTGAGCCAGTAGTCGAAATAGGGGCGCGGCGCCCCGGTCTTCCCCATGTGCCACTTGCCGATCATGGCTGTCTTGTAGCCGGCCTCCTGCAGGTACTTGGTGACTGGTGGAGTCACGTCGGGATTGTACTCCGAGGTCTCGTTGTCAATCACCCCGTGCTGGTTGGCCAGGGTCCCGGTCAGGAAGGTGGCCCGCGAGGGGCAGCAGATGGATGTGTTAACGAAGGCATTCTGCATCATCGCCCCCTGTTCCCGGAGACTGTCGATATGTGGCGTCTCGACGTAGGGATGGTCCATGAAGCTGAGGGCATCCCAGCGGAGGTCGTCCAGCAGCACGAACAGGATGTCGGGCTGGGAGGATTCCGCCTGGAGTTGGGAGAACAAGCCGGTTGCTGCCAGCAGCAGGCTAGTGAGTAGGGATCGGTTATTCATGTTTCTCAAAGTTAAGGATAGAGGTTAGTTCACCTTGTAGAGAGCGGTGTTCTTGCCGGTTCCACCGGCTCGGTTCTTATAGCGCTTCCATTGCAGGGTCTTCGCGCGCTTGAGGGCAGCGGTATCGGCCTTTTCCATCCAAGCGTCAAGGGCCGCGATGTCACCACGGACAAGGAAGGCCTCCAGCACATAGTCGTTGGTATTCTTCATCCAAGCCTTCATATCGGCGCGAAAGTCCTCGATGATCTCCTGGTAGGCCGGATCATCGATAAGGTTGTTGAGGGCGAAGGGATCCACCTCCAGATCATAGAATTCCTCCACACAGCGGTGAAGAAGAAAATGATACCGTTCGGCCACTGCCGGATCGGTCTTTGATAACCGTTTCATGACGCCCTCCGACTTGTGCCAGGTGGCCGCTGACACGAAGGAGTGGTTGCCGGTTCCCCAGGCGTTGAAAACATAGGTATAGCGCTTGCTATGGACTGCCCGCATCGGGAACGAAAGCCCTCCCGCATTGTCATTGAATTCCGCATAGACCCGTTCGAGTCCGTCAACCGTTTCACCCATAACAGCTGGGAGGACGGACTTTCCCTGGATGCCTTGAGGATGTTTGAGCTCCGCAATATCAAGAACCGTAGGCAGGAAATCGATGGCAGAGACGAGATGCTCCGAATCGACGGTTCCAGCTCCGACCGTGTCTGGCCACTTGATGACCCACGGTGTGCGGAGGCCGTCCGCGTAAAGGGATGACTTGGCATAAGGCAGCGGCATCCCGTGGTCGGAAATGAAGATGATCACTGTATCCTCCGCATGACCGCGCTTCTCCAATGTCTCCAGCACCGCGCCGACGCAATCATCCCCGCGCTTTACCGAGTTGTAGTAGTTGCGCATTTCCTCATGAATCTCGGGATTGTCGGGCAGAAATCCGGGAATCGTCACATCCTGAACCCCAAAGCGCTTGGAGGGCAGGAACTTGTTGAAGCCCTGCTTGACGCCAGCGGGATCGTCAACGAACGGCTTGTGTGGATCTGCGATGTTAACCACGCAGTAGAAGGGGCGGCCGGAAGCGGCCACTTCGTCCAAAAACACGTTGAAGGAGGTCTCATAGGTCGGCGCGCCCCGCTTGTCCCCACCTGTCATGATGTGGTGGTAATCCCAGTACTTCTCAAAGTCGTCGGTGATGCTGGTGTCTCGCGGCTTGTTGACGCAGCCGGTATGATAGCCGTTCTCTCTCAGGATTTCCGGAAGAGTCTGGAAGTCGGCATCGACGTTGAAGAAACTCAACACCCCGCTGGTGTGGGGGTAACGGCCCGTCTGGTAGGTATTGCGGGACGGGACGCAGCTGGACGTCTGGTTGTAAGCATACTCAAACCGCATCCCCGCCTTGGCAAGGCTGTCCATGTGGGGCGTGATGTCCGGAATCTCGCACCCGTAGGCGCCCATGGAATCCCAGTTCATGTCGTCCATGGTGATGAAGAGGATATTGGGGGATCCCGGCTTGGCGGTCTTGCGCACCGGCGGCGCCACGGCGACGACCGGGGCACCCTGCCCCACCCCGGCGGCATCGGCCAGGCTCTCGCTTGAAAGGCGAATCTCATCAAAGTCTGCCTTGGGGACGCCGGTGGAAAAACAGGAGACGACCAGCCCCTTGAGAAGCGTGAACTTGGAGCCCCGGACCGGGACCTTGAGGTACTGCATGACCTGGTCCGGCTTCCGCCCCCCCTTGGCCTTCTTGAGGGCTTTCTCGTTCATGCCCTCGGCAGCGAAATGGGCCACCTGTTCCTCGTTAAGGATCCACATCTGGATCAAAAGGTCGGCCTTCTTTCCCGCCTCGGGCAGGTTGTCGATTTTCCAAAGAACAAGGGCTGTCTCCTTTTCGCGGAGTTCCGCTCCCTTCTCCACCTTGACCGGTTTGCCCCCGAAAACAATGGCGCCCAAATCATCCCCCCAGCGGGAGGCCAGAAAACTCAGGAGAGAGGTCTTCGGATTCAACGGATCGGCACTGGGCAGGCTGAACATCAAGCCCATCATGGAATTGGGATTCAGCTTCGAGCCGCGGACCCGGAAGCTGCCATAGGCATCACCGGTGAAGGTTTCCCCCATTTGGCGCATGGCGACGGTTTTGGCCTTTGAAGAGACCAGACCGGACGTGGATTCCAAACCGGCCAGGGACAGGTCCTGGGCCAGGATCCTGGAGGTCCCTTCCTTCAGAATCCAGTCGCTGAGCCAGCCTTGGCTGGTTGTGCCGGAACGGGCGCCTGCGGAAGCAAGGGGTGCCGGCGATGAGGCCATGTCGAAACCCTCGTAGAGAGCGGGTGCCGACATCAGGGGCGTGGTCAGGGCAAATAAGCAGTAGATAAGTCTATTCACGTGTCTTTCCTATTATGATTTAAAGTAGTCGATGGCAAACTCCCTGATCTCCGTATCCGTTGGGAGTTTCCCGGTGGCGGCTTTCCGTTCCTCAATGAACATCCGGGTGGCCTGCCAGTAATCCTTCATGGTGTAATAGAGCGGGTAGCGGGTCCCCTCTGGATCGATGAGCCAGAACCCGTTGTAGCCTTGAGGCAGGTCGGGGACGGGTTCATTGCAGTACATTTGCCAGTAAAGGATGTAGGGACAACCCCACTCCAGGAAGGCGCTGATGACCTCGCGGTTGCACCGGTCGTGTTCCTCTGGATCAAAACCGACGAGGGAGGCCCGGATAGCGAACTCGCCGGCATAGACCCGCTTGCCGGTCCACCCCGGCCGCGGCTTCATCATGCTTTCAATGTGGTCAAGGGCCCGGACCACCTTTTCCCGCATGCCGTCGCCTTGGATGGTGTCGTAGCTGGAGTAGGAAACATAATCCACATCCACGCGGGGAAGGACCGTGTTGGTCAGGGTCGGCCGGCTTCCGTCCAATCCCTTCATGACCAGGTTGACTTCCGCGTAGTGATAAATCGATACGCCTGCGTGCGGGACGCTGTTGCGGGCATCCTCGATGGCCGACTGGCGGACATTCAAGTACTGCACGAATCCGTTCAGGCGTTCAGGTGCGGGATTCTCCTTCGGATTGCGGCTTGGCAGCAGGAGCCAGTCCCCCTCCCAGTGGCCGACGTGGAAGACCTTGCCGGTTCCGTTGAAGCGGGTCAGGAGATACTCTGCCAGTTCCCGCATCTCGGCATAGAGGATTTTCTCCTCCTGCACATCCAGCCCGTCCTGCCAGCGGACCTTGCCAAAGGGGCTGGCCCAGAAGAAGTAATCCCGGAATCCCATGGACAGTACCTCCCGGTAGACCGGGTGCCGCTCAAACAGGTCCGCAAGGGAGCGAATGCCCGCGACTTTCTCCATATGGTAGGGCCGGCGGGTGTAATGCGGCCCGGCGGTGAACTTGAGAATACTGCTCCCCATGGAATCCAACTCCCGTGCCACTTCCAGGAGGTAGGGCTGATCCGTTAGCTGGTAGGGTCCGCCAATGGCATGCGTGCCGATGATCAGGTTTGCCTCAACCCCTGCGGGTCTGTTGTCCATGCGGACCGGCGGCTCAAGAGAGCTGTTGCAGCCCATCAGGACCGACAGGAGTCCGAGAATCGCTGTAGCAAGGGGTTTTCGCATGGAGGGGGTTGAAGCCATTATGCCCACCCTTGAAGGAAATATTCCCGATTTCAAGAAAAATGAACTTATAAGAGTACTTTTGTTTAATATTATGTCATTTTTTATTGCAATAGCTCCAATAATCCGCCTAATGGCCCTTCAAATGAGTAACACCAGCACATTAGTATCGGCTGCATTCCAGCTCCAACGCTACGAAGGCAACCCCATCCTCAGCCCCCTGCCCGGATCCGACTGGGAAAGCGAAGTGACCACCAACCCGGCAGCCTGGTATGACGAGGAAAAGGGCGAAGTCATTCTCATTTACCGCGCCGCCGGTAACGACGCCGAACACCGGGTCCACCTCGGTATGGCAGTCAGCAGGGACGGCTACAATTTCGAGCGCGTTCAGGATGAGCCTATCCTGTCGCCCCTGGTTGGCAGTATCGACAACGGCTGCGTGGAAGATCCGCGCATCATCAAGATCGGTGACTGGTACTACATCACCTCGGCCACCCGTCCCTTTCCTCCCGGCCAGTACTGGCTCAACGAAAACCACCACGCCGACACCTGCGGGCATTTCCCCGAAGCGTTCCCTGCAGCCCTTCGGGAAAACATGACCTCAACCCACCTCTTCTTGACCAAGGACTTCAAGGAATGGATCCGGGCCGGCCGCCTGACCAACCCCGCCCTGGATGACCGCGACGTGGTCATCTTCCCAGAGAAGGTCGGTGGGAAGTGGATCACTATCCACCGCCCCATGCAGTGGCACGGGGACGGCTTCCCCAACGAGTTCCCGGGCATCTGGATGGCCAAGTGTGACGACCTGCTGGAATGGAAGGACATACAGCTGTTGGCCAAGGGCGAGTACCCGTGGGAAGAGAAGATTGGCGCCAACAATCCGCCACTCAAGACCGAGCATGGCTGGTTGCAGATCTACCATGGAGTCGGTGCGGACAAGCAGTACCGCCTCGGTGCGCTCTTGCTCGACCTCGAGGACCCGATGAAGGTGACCCATCGGACCCCGGAACCGATCTATGAACCGGTCGCTTCCTATGAAAAGGAAGGCATCTACAAGGGCGTCTGCTTCCCCTGCGGCCACGCCGTTATCGACGGCACTTATTTTCTCTACTACGGCGGCGGCGATGTCCACTGTGCCGTGGCCACGACCCCGTTAGACGACCTGCTGAACCACTTGCTGGCCAACCCGGTGAACTGATCCGGCCGCCAGCCCCATCGGAGACTACCCCATGAATCCATTGATCCTGATTAACTACTTCCTGCCTGCTGCACTCATCGTTCTGTCATTCTTCTTTTCGATAAGGTGCCTCTTTGCGCATGACATGCGTATCGAGGCCTGGCGGAGCCCGGTCAAGCAGTGGATCTACATCGATCACTTCACCTTCAAACGGTTCATCAAGAGTTTGGGGGTGTTGCTCCTATTCGTTTTTCTCATTATCGCCAATCACGAGGTGATGAACCTGATCCAATAGCACGATTGCTCGGCATTCAATCCTCCGGCCAGCGCAATGAACATGCAGAAAAGTGACAAAGCCTCATTTTAGGATTGACCGTATTTTTATACTTTATTTCTATTTTTATTCACAACTCCACCCGCAAATGCTAGTTCCCTTACGGCCCAGCTCCCAATGGTGCCCCATCCAGCGCCCCCTGAAGACCGAATTAATGAACGAAAGACACACTGTCATCGGGAAAGCGCAGACCAGCTGGTTTCATAAATAACCAACCGGATCAACCTGATTTCCACCAAACAATAAACCCAAACGCCAACAAATGAAACACTACACAAAAATCCTTCTGAGCAGCTGTATGGCAGGCCTGTTACCGGTCCTTGCCCATGCTCAATCCGACACCTCCCAAGAGGAGGTCTTTGAACTCTCTCCCTTTGTCGTTGATACTTCAGCTGACGGTTACCGTGCTGAGCAAGCCTCGACAGGTACCCTCATCGCGATGGACATTAGGGAAGTGCCGATGGACGTTACTGTCATCGATGAAAGCCTCTTTGAAGACACAGGTGTCTTGAATGCCGACGATCTGGGTCTCCTGGTTGCTTCCATATCCCAGGACGAGACGCCGAATACCAACGGCGGCGGCGGCAACACCCGTTATAATCTCCGTGGATTCCGTTCGGTACCGCGCCGCAACGGATTCGCCCCCGGGGGCCGGCTCTATGACCTGACCGGAGTGCAACGGGTTGAAGTCATCAAGGGGCCGAACTCCGTGCTCTATGGCCAGACCGATCCGGGCGGTATCATCAATTACGTCCCGAAGCGCCCACTCTTCAATTCGCGCAACAGCATGGCGCTCACCGCAGGGACCAACGGCCACCGGAGGATCAAGATCGACAGCACGGGTCCCATCGGTGACAGCGGGCGATTCGCCTACCGCTTGCCCCTTTCCTATCGGGAATACGGGCGGGAGTTCGACTTCTTCGACTGGGAACGCTTTGTCGTGGCGCCATCCTTCCTGGCCCGCTTTGGCCGCTCGACCGAGATCGTGGTGGAGGGCGAATACATCCGCCAGAACGTCAACCTTGCCGACATGGGTCCGTATCAGGAGGTCGTGGACGGAATGCGCATCTGGGACTTCGATCGCCGGGGCCTTGGCCGCGACTTCAACCGGCGCGGACCCTTCACCGAATCGATCAACCGGCAGAAGAACATCACCGCCGAACTGACCACGGAGATCACGGAAGGTGTCACCGTGCGCGCCATGTGGACCTACAATGAGCGCGACACGACGGTCAACAATATCCTTGTCGACAATGTCAACCCGCGCTTCCTGAGACCTACTCCACTGGCAAACCGGGCCCAGTACGTCCGCCCAAGGAATGAGATTGAGGGCTACAAGATCGACCTCCTCTGGGAAAAGACGATCTTCGGCATCGAGTCGAAGACGGTTTTCGGCATGGAGCGCAACCACAACGTCTTCGAGACGATACAATACCGCTCTTTCAAATCAGGAAACGACCGCTTCATCGTCGGCCCGATCCCGAATCCGCTCAATGGGGACGAGGTTGTACCCGAGGCTTGGGCGCCTTCGTATGAATTGTGGGGCATGGATCTGCTGGACCTACCCGCGGAAGAACTTGCCAAGCACCAGCTCTTCCGTGACCGCGCCAACCAGTCGTTATGGCACAACTACAGGGTCACCGAGACGATGTACCTCATGGATAATCGCCTCATCCTGCTCGGCGGCATTGCCAAGGGGGAGGTCGAGCGCACCGCTCTTTACAACGAAACCGATAAGGAACGGGGCGAGACGGAAAAGAGTGACGACGTTGTCTACACGGCCGGGGCAACCTTCAAGGCATCCCCCAAGGTCAACATTTTCGCCAATACCAGCACCAGTTTCATTCCCGTTTACCGGACAGGACTGGACGGAACGCCGCTCGATCCACAGAGCGGGATTGGTTATGAGCTGGGATTGAAGCTCAATCTTCTCGATGAAACCCTCTTTGCCACCGTGACCTACTTCGACCTGACCAATGAGGGCCGCGAACAGCTCGTCCCTGCTGAGGACAGTCCGACGAACGAGGCCTACTGGCAGAACGCCGGTGAGCAGCAGGCCAATGGTGTCGAGGTTGAGCTGACCTGGAATGTCACGAGACAACTGGAAGTCTTCGCCTCCTTCATCACCTTCAGTGGTGAGATCACGAAGGACGTGAATGAAAACCTGATTGGCCGCCCTCTGCAGAAGTCCCCTGAAACGGCGGCCCAGCTGACCGTTAACTACAAGTTTGCCCAGGACAGCGCGCTCAAGGGTCTGCGCCTCGGGGGCTTGATCAGCTACAAGGGCAAGGCCTACCAGAATCCGACAAATCAACTGGGCCTGGTCAGCGATTCCTACGCCGTCGTAAATCTCTTTGGCCGCTATCGCCTCCCCTGGGGCAAGGAGTGGGACATCTTCTTCAACGCCAGGAATATCTTCGACAAGGATTATATTGCCGAGGGTGGAGGTTACGGGTTCCCCCGGCAAATAGACTTCGGTACCTCGATCCGCTTCTAAAGCTATCCGTACCTAGCGTAGTGTTTTCCATTACCATCCTTCCCGTTGCTCCGGCAGCGGGAAGGATTTTTTTTAGCCGCCACTATTTACCTGTACCTTTTCAATCTTTTCACTGGTTCAATGAATACCGCAATGCTGGCCTTCCCTTCCAGCCAGTCTGCTCCAGCCAGTCCTGCAGGACTTGGTTCATCTCCTTTTTAATACCCTCGTACCCGGAATCATTTGCCAGATCCAGCGTTTCTCCAGGATCGTTACTCAGGTCGTAAAGGATATCGTTCGGCTCATCACTGTAACGGGGATCATTGCACTGTCCGTAGACCATGTACTTGAAGCCCTTGCCCCTGACCATGAAGTGGCCCGCCATTTCCGGAAGGATCTCCCGCTCCGCATGAGGGTTGTAGCTGATCCGCACGCTGAATGTGTAAGGGAAGGCGTCTTCCGGCTTCTTCTCCCCGGTCATGTAAGGAACAAGGCTCTTGCCTGCGATCCCGGGAAGCTGTTCGCGGCCAAGCAGGTCAAAGATGGTCGGAAAGACATCGACGGTGTTGACTGGCGTCGTATTGACGTGCGGCTTTAGCTTCTTGGGATAGCGGACAATCAGCGGGATGGTGGCGACTTCCTCATAAAAGGCTTCCGTTTCCTTCCATGTCATACCGTGTCCACCCACCATGTCACCATGGTCGGACAGAAAGACGATGATGGTGTTTTCCAACTCCCCGGATTCTTCCAAGGCATGAAGGACGCGCCCAATCTGGTCGTCCAGGAACTTCACGTTCCCGTAGTAGATCCGCATGAATTCCAGCAGGCCGGTCTCCTCTCCGTAAGGCCCACGGGTCTTCACATTCACCTGGCGGCCCCAGTCCTTTGTGAAGCGGTCATGCAGCGCGTTGACGTTGTCAGGCAGCTCAATCTCATCCAGTGGGAACTGCTCATAGTAAGGGGATGGAACCAGATAAGGGTCGTGCGGGATATTGAAACCGATATTGATCATGAAAGGCTGGTTCTCCGCTGACTTCTTTTTAATTGTCTCAATCGCCTTGTCGGCCACCTGGAAGTCGTAGCAATCCTCGTGCTCCAGGTCTAGGCGGCCCATCCCAAGCACCATCTTTCCGGCCCAGTGATCTTCCCACTCGTTCCAGAGATCGTTATGGTCCAGTGCGGCCCGCAGGTCATCCGAGATCTGGATGGGGAAGATCAGCCCGTACCAGTCGCAGAACCGGCCGTCACCCCGCTCCTTGTAGGCATCGAATTGATCGGCCATCGAATCATAAAATTCCGGAAAATAGCGGAACTGGTCGCTGTACCATGGCATCGTATCGCCCTTCTTCTTAGTTTCCAGATGCCACTTTCCGTAGTGATGGGTTGAATACCCGTCATTGAAAAGGACCCGCGGATAGGTCTGGTCATCCAGGTTCATTCCCGGCTGCCTCCAGCCGGTATTCTGGACGACACCGTGCTGCTGCGGGTAGACGCCCGTCACCAGCGACATGCGCGTCGGCGCACAAAAGGGCGTCGGACAGGTGGCATCCGTGAAACGGACCCCCTCCTCGGCCAAGCGGTCGATGTTAGGCGTCGAGACCGGCCCTCCGTAGCAACTCAGCACATCGGTCTGCAACTGGTCGGGGAATATCAGCAGCACGTTCGGCTCGCTGGCGCTCAAGCTGGCAACCGTTAGTGCGGCGGCCATTGCCGTAATTGAGAGACTGTTTGATTTCTTCATGGGCTTTAAAGAATCAGCCAGCCTGACGGTGTTCACTTTCCTTTATTAAGCCACTCTTCGACATCAATCAACCCGTCGCCATTGGTGTCCCACTTTGAAAAATCCTTGGCAAACTGCTTTTCCGGGTCGGGGAATTTGGCATGCCAGGCATCCATGCCGGGACCTTCTTTTTCGAACCACTCCTGGGTTCCGTCGATTCTCGCGGCGACGTACTCTTTCTTGTTAAGCAGGCCGTCCTTCTCGACGTCGTTCCGTTTGAAAGCGCCCGGAGCCTTGGCGGCGAAAGCGGTTCCCGCAACCATGACTAGAGCAGTAATGCATAGAATCAGTTTTTTCATTTCGTACCTTAATGTTTTGGGATTGTTCCCTGTTGATTAATAAGTGGTGAAATTCAATTCAGGGGAAATAGAGATGACCGCACCTGCGGATCATCCCTCATCTTGATCGGCCGGTCGATTCAGCTTGCTCATGGCCTCTTCCAGTTCCTGCTCGACCTTGTGGTTGATGGGATAGAAGCATGTGACCACGGCCGTTAGCACGGCGAATCCGGCAGGAAGGATACTCATCATCAGATGGAGGGCATGCTTGGTTTCTTCGCTCTGCTCCTGGTTGGCGATGAATCCGACACCGCCGAGTATCAACATGGCCAAGGCTGGACCAACCGTCCAACCGATCTTCTGGGAAGCCGTTCCCGCGGAGAAAATGATGCCGGTGGAGCGATGGCCAAACTTCGCTGCGCCATAGTCCGCCGTATCGGCGATCATGGACCAGAAGAGCGGCATCATGGGGGCTGCCACCATGGCGATCATCAATTGATTGACGACCATGAGCTGGAAGTTGTCCACCGGGATGAAATAGAACCAGACGAGGATGGCGGCAAAGAGGAGATTCAGGATGATGTAGGCCCGCTTCTTGCAGCCGATGACCGAGACAATCGACTTGGCGAACAGCACAGCGACCATGGCGGCCAAGGCATTATAGAGAAGCAACGTCTCTCCCCAACCCTGATTGCCGGCCACATACTTGAAAAAGTGCAGAGTCGGGGTGGCCCGAATCGCCTGCCCCAATACGGTAAGGATACTCAGGCCGATGACAATCAGCCAGGGACCATTCCTGAGAAGCTCCTTGATTTCATTCTTGAAGGGCTCGTGCTTCTTTTCCGCCGGGCGGATCCGTTCCGTACTGGTCTTGAATGTAACGAAGAAGAGCGCACCCGCCATCAGGGCCAAGACCACCATGGCCCCGGAATAACCGAGCTGCTCGTTCCCTTGCCCGATCCCCTTGACCAGTTTCGGTAGAAAGAAAGTGACGGCGAAAATACCGGCGTTGGCCCCGACGAAGCGGAAGGAGGCCAGAACGGTTCGTTGATCGGACTTGGCTGTCATGACCCCCATCAAGGCTCCGTATGGAACATTGATGGCGGTGTAAACCATCATCAGTAAAGTGTACGTGACATAGGCGTAGACCACTTTCATTCCATCCCCCATCGGGAAGGTCGTGAAGGTCAGTACCCCGAGGATCATGTAGGGCGGGATCATCCAAAGCAGCCATGGCCGGAACTTGCCCATCTTGGTTTCCGTCCGGTCGGCGATGGCCCCCATGATGGGATCGTTGATCCAGTCCCAGGTCCGGGTGACCAGGAGCATGGTCCCCAACACGGCTGGCGTGATACCGAAGACGTCCGTGTAGAAGATGGCCATGAAGTTCATGAAAATGCCGAAGTAGAGGCAGGACGCCATGTCGCCCGCGGCATATCCGAATTTTTCGGACCACTTCAGTTTGGCGGCGGGATCGAGTCGGGAGGGGTCTGTTTGCTCACTCATTTTCGCTTATCCTTTGTTGCTGAAATTTCCTGTATTTGTACCTCGAAGATGTGGTTTACGGGATTAGTTGCAGTTGCAACCTGTAGAAGACCGGATCACCCGGGTCAATTAATCCATCGGCGCTGACCTCCAGCCAACCATCATCGAGGACCGGGGAGTCAGTCGCAGAATCAAACAGGTTGAGGTTCCACTGGTCGAGGGAGCTGTCCGCCTCGATCAGCCAGCGCAGGTCCGTCTTGGCCGGATCGACAGGAACAGCATAGCTCAAAGAGCCGCCGTTCCAGCGTAGATGGGGCAGGCGGGCGCTTTCGCTGCCGAATTTGCCCATACCGAGTCCATAACGGATCAGGTTGGCCAGGCCCGTGCCATAGGGATCGGCATTGGGGCCGGAGATGGCGGTGTCGGCAGCTTCAGCGGCATCGATGAATTGAAAGTCCCGCCATTGCTCATAGGTGGTGGTGGAGAGCAACGGTTGGTATTCGGCCAGGGAAACCGTTGCCAGGAAATGGTCCGCCTGGTCAGCATAGGCACGCTCACTTGGCAGGCTGCCTGTGCGTAATAAATAATCATCGACCCAGCGCCGCATACTGCGGTTGAGGTTCTCGTGCATGTGGTAGAGAGGCCGCAAGTCGTTGGCGGGCCCGATCTGGCTCATTTCCTTGGAACTGCCGTTGTCGTTGGTCGCCTCGTTGAAGAACTGCCACTGCAGGATGAATCGCAGGGTCCCGCCCTGCCAACTGAAGAAGGATCTGGCTGTCGTTATATGGTCCTCAGCAAACGCCTCGAGGCTGTTGTTGTATTTAGTGGAACTATAAGTCCAGCCATACTCCCCGATCATGAGGCGACTGCCAGGGATGGAGGCATCGGGCTTGGCATCAATGAGGGCCTGCACACGATCCAGATCAGAGTGAATGCGGGTATTGGAGGCCGGTTCCCCTCCGTCCTTGTGGACCGAGTAGGAGGAGATGGAAATCATGTCCAGCTTCGGCATGGCCGGGATGATGCTGTTGGCTACACAGGGTAGATTCTGTCGCATCCAGTCGGCCTTGTTCATTTCAAGGTAGAACCAGACATCGACATCACTGTGCGGGGTCTCCGTCTTGGCATCATCGACCGCTTTCTGGCGGATGTTGGCCCAGTCGATCATCCCCTGGATTCGGTTGGCGGGAATGGTGTTCGGATCGTCCCGGAAATTTCCCGAAAGCATCCAATCCCCTTCCCAGTTGCCGATGTAGAATCGCTTGCCGGTGCCACTGTAGGTCGTCAGCAGATAGGCCACCATTGCCTTGACCTCGTTGTAGATCGCGGTGGCCTTGGCAGGCTTGAGTCCGTTGGTATCAAGCTGGTTCTGCCAACTAGGCACAGCAAAAGTCGATACCCAGAACACATAATCCGTCATCGGCATATCAAGGATGGTCTTCACCTCAGGCTGGTCGCGGACCAGCTCAATCAGCGTATCGATGCCGGCAACCGCGGTGAAGCCATCCGTGTTGGCATACTTGTTGGAGAGGCGGAACTTGACCACTCGGCTGCCCTGCCGGAGCGTTGACCGGGCGTAGTCCAGCGTGCGAATACCGGATTCCCCAAAGGAGTACTGGGTGCCGAATTGCTGTGATCCCAGCGGGTGGGCCCAGTCCTCCACCGGATAATCCAGAGGACGCCAGACCAGCTCGATGTCGTACTTCAAGCCAAGGTAGCGCTGCACGGATTCCCTTTCCGCATCCGACAGGGCCCGATCATAGACAAGGATTTCCCGGATGTCGTTCCTGCCGGCATTGAAGCCGCCAGTTCCCCGGGCCCCGATGCGCAGGGAGCTTTCCGCAGGTACCTCCGTGTATACAGCCGAGCCAACGTAAAAGCGTCCACGGAACAGGTCCCCAGTGGCATCGGCGGTGTCCAGTCCGTTGACCCATAACCCAACGGAAACCCCGCTGCCGGTCGAGGAATTGAAGGAGGGATAGTCCGGTGCACTTGCGGAGGACCGGCTGGAAGCGAGGGACAGGTTGGTCCCGCCGCCATTGCCGGTGATGAGGATGTCGCGGTAGTTGGTCGGCGATCCGGCTCTCTGGTGGGCAAAGACGATAAACAAGCTGATTTCAGTCCCTGTGGATACGGCTGCATCAAGATACTGGTCCACTCCGTTGAAACGGACCGCGGGATACCCACTCCCGGCATCGGCGACATAGGTCGGGGGCGTGCCGCTGATGGCGGTTCCACCGGTAGCGGACAAATCCGCCCAACCGGTAGTCAGCGGAGCGCCGTCAGCAATGCCGGCAATGGAACCGGCGTCAAGGTGCAGGACCAAGTCATCCTTTGGAAAGTCCTGGGCGGCGACAACCACCGGCAGGAGAGCCAGCGCCATCGGGGCGAGGAATCGAAAGGAATGAAACTGTTTCTGTAGTTGAATCATGGATACAGGAGAACCGGTAAAGCCGGGGAAATTCAGTTGTTAACCGTGGTTTCTTGAATATGTTTCATCAATTGCCGGAAGAGGAATGTGTAGGCCTCCCCGACCGGCTCCAGTC
This sequence comes from Puniceicoccaceae bacterium, assembly GCA_040830445.1. Taxonomy (GTDB): domain Bacteria; phylum Verrucomicrobiota; class Verrucomicrobiia; order Opitutales; family Oceanipulchritudinaceae; genus Oceanipulchritudo. The sequence goes on along the minus strand of JBFOLZ010000007.1, from coordinate 644 downwards.
GGGTTGTCTCTTGAGGGTCGGCGGAAAGATCGTAAAAGGCATAGGGCTCCCAGGGCGTGTTCTGGAGGATTTTGTGGTTTTTGTAGCGGGCGGCGTAGTAGGTGTGCCCGCCAAAGAGCATGTTGCCCTCCTGTCGGACCCAGAAGAGGACGCGGTCATCAGTGACCTGGTCGTGACCCTTCAACGTTGGCAGGAGGGAGATACCATCGAGCTGAGGAAGTTCGGAAACTCCCGCCACATCGCAGATAGTCGGGAAAAGGTCCATCAGCAGAGAGATGTTGTCACTCCTTGAGCCTGGCTCGATCCGATCCGGCCATGCAACAGCCATGGGAACCCGGATGCCGCCTTCCAGATGGTCGCCCTTGCCGCCGGCGAGGCCACCGTTGTTGGCCCCGAACCGTAGCGCACCGCCGTTGTCGGAAGTGAACACTACAAGCGTGTCCCTGTCCTGCCCGGTGCTTGACAAGGTATCCAGCACGTCCCCTACCCGCGCGTCCAAGTGCTCAATGAAGGCCACCAGCCGGGCCCGCTTGGGATCAATTCCCGGTTCGCGTTCAATGACCACATCCAGCCACTCCTCCGGCGGTTGGACCGGATCGTGCGGGGCATTGAAAGCCAAATATAGGAAAAATGGCTCACTGCTG
>JBFOLZ010000006.1:0-9083 GCA_040830445.1 Puniceicoccaceae bacterium | reverse complement strand
TGCTTCGAGCGGGTGTTGTGCATCTGCTCGTGGAGCTCATCCACGACGCCGGGCATTTCCATCCGCTCAAGGATCTTGCGGATGGCACCGGCTCCCATTTCCGCCTCGAATGAATCGTCGCCATACTCGTCGAGGGCGGCGAGGTATTCTTGCTCGGTCAGCAACTGGCGCTCCTCGAGAGGCGTCTTGCCGGGATCGACCACGACGTAGTTCTCGTAGTAGATGACCCGCTCCAAGTTCCGCGCAGTGAGGTCGAGAAGCAGGCCGAGGCGGCTCGGCATGCTCTTCAGGAACCAGATATGGGAACAGGGAACAGCCAGCTCGATGTGGCCCATGCGCTCGCGCCGGACCCGGCTGACGGTCACCTCGACACCACAACGGTCACAGATGACACCCTTGTACTTGATGCGCTTGTACTTTCCGCAGGCACATTCGTAATCCCGCACGGGACCGAAAATGCGCTGGCAGAAGAGACCGCCCGGTTCGGGTTTGAAGGTCCGGTAATTGATCGTTTCCGGATTCTTCACTTCCCCCCGGGACCAGCTGCGGATGGCGTCCGGTGAGGCGATGGTAATGGAGACTTGATCAAAGGACTTGTCCTTTTCAAATCCGAGAAGGTCGCGGGCTTCGCGTGTCTGGAGTTCGTCGCTCATGGCAAATAAGTAATTCTTTGGTTGCGTTCAATCAGTTGGCGAAGGCGGATGCCAGGGGATCCTGGTCACCCAACTTTATATCAAGACAGAGGCTCTGCATTTCCTTCATCAGAACGTTGAAGGACTGCGGTGTCCCGGCCTGCAGGCTGTTGTCCCCCTTGACAAGGGACTCATAGATCTTGGTCCGTCCGGCGACATCGTCGGACTTGACGGTAAGCAGCTCCTGCAAGGTGTAGGCAGCACCGTATGCCTCGAGGGCCCAGACCTCCATCTCCCCGAAACGCTGGCCACCGTACTGGGCCTTGCCACCGAGAGGCTGCTGGGTGATGAGACTGTAAGGACCAACCGCGCGGGCGTGAATTTTGTCCGCCACGAGGTGGTTCAGCTTCAGCATGTAGGTGTAACCGACAACGACCTCCTGGTCGAGTCGTTCACCGGTTCGGCCATCGTAGAGGAAGCTCTTGCCGGCTTCCGGCAACTTGGCGTCCTTGAGGTAGTCCTTGATCTGCTCTTCCTGGATACCGTCGAAAATAGGCGTGGCAATCTTGATGCCGAGCATCTTACAGGCGTAACCGAGGTGACACTCGAGGACCTGCCCGACGTTCATCCGGCTCGGAACCCCGAGCGGGTTGAGGCAGATATCAACAGCGGAACCGTCGGCGAGGTAAGGCATGTCTTCCACCGGGACAATCTTGGCAACAACGCCCTTGTTCCCGTGACGACCGGCCATCTTGTCACCAACCTGGATTTTCCGCTTGGTGGCGATGTAGACCTTGACGTTCTTGACCGTTCCCTGGTCGATATCGTCACCGGACTCCACAGCCTCAATCTTGCGCTCCTGTTCCGTTTCCAGCTCCTCGAACTTGCTCTTGAAGCTGTCGATGATCTCCATGATCTTGATCCGGACCGGCGAGGGGTCGATTTCGATGGACTTGTAGACCGATGCCAACTTGCGCAGCAGGGTCTTGGTGATCTTCCGGTTTGCCGGAATAATGATTTCACTGGTTTCGCCGTTGACCACATCCAAGGGAATCTTTTCCCCGAGCAGGATGTTGGAGAGGCTTTCCGTGAGGGACTCGCGGAGGCGGTCCATCTGGGTGCGGTATTCCTCGTTGATCTTCTTGATCTGGCGCCGGCGGTCAGAAGCGGAAAGCTTTTCCGATTCACCCTCAACCCGGCTGGAGACCTTGACATCCATGATGATGCCATTGGTCCCGGAGGGAACCAGGAGGGAAGTGTCCTTCACATCGGCAGCCTTCTCACCGAAAATGGCGCGGAGGAGCTTCTCTTCCGGAGCCAGTTCGGTCTCGCTCTTCGGTGTAATCTTGCCGACAAGGATATCGCCCGGCTTGACCTCGGCCCCGACGCGGATGACCCCATCGTGGTTGAGGTTCTTCAGGGCTTCTTCACCGACGTTGGGAATATCCCGGGTAATTTCTTCCGGGCCGAGCTTGGTATCCCGGGCCGTGACCTCGAACTCCTCGATGTGGATGGAGGTGTAGACGTCATCCTTGAGCAGGCGCTCGCTGATAAGGATGGCATCCTCGAAGTTGTATCCGTTCCACGGCATGTAGGCCACGAGGACATTGCGCCCGAGGGCCAGTTCCCCACTCTCGGTGGCGGCACCATCGGCCAGCAAATCGCCAGCCTTGATCTTCTGGCCGTTGCGGACAACCGGCTTCTGGTTGAAGCAAGTGCCGGCATTGGAACGGAGGAATTTCCGCAGTTGGTAAACATGCACCCCGTTCTTCGGATCCGACTTCGGTTTCTTCAAAAGCTTGGTCGAAATCTCCCCGTCATTGGTCGTGATGATACGGCGGGCGTCGACGCTGGCGACAATACCGTCCGCATCGGCGACAGTGACGGTTTTGGAGTCGCGGGCAACCCGCTCTTCAATACCGGTGCCGACCAGCGGCGCCTGGGTCCGCAGAAGCGGCACGCCCTGGCGTTGCATGTTCGATCCCATCAATGCGCGGTTGGCGTCATCGTGCTCAAGGAAGGGAATCAATCCGGCAGCAACGGAAACAACCTGCTTTGGGGAAACATCCATGAGGTGGACTTCCTTGGGATCGATTTCAATGAAGTCATCACCCTTCCGCGCAGTGACACGGCCTTCGAGCTTGCCCTTGTTGCCAATCCGGGAATTGGCCTGGGCAATGATTTTGCCCTCTTCCTGGTCAGCGTTGAGGTAAATCACCTCGTCCTGAACGATACCATTCTTGACCACCCGGTACGGGGTTTCGATAAACCCGAATTCATTGACCTGGGCGTAGGTGGAAAGGCTGTTGATGAGACCAATATTCGGTCCTTCCGGTGTTTCAACCGGGCAGATCCGGCCATAGTGGGACGGGTGCACGTCGCGGACTTCGAATCCGGCACGGTCACGGTTCAAACCACCCGGGCCAAGTGCGGACAAGCGGCGCTTGTGGGTGACTTCGGCCAGCGGGTTGATCTGGTCCATGAACTGGCTCAACTGGCTGCGGGCATAAAAATCCCGGATAACCGTGCTCAGTGCCTTCGGGTTGATCAGCTTTTGTGGCGTGACCGAGTCGACACTTTGATCGTAAAGGGTCATGCGCTCCTTGACGAGGCGCTCGGTCCGGGCCAGGCCGATGCGGCACTGGTTCATCAGGAGCTCGCCCACCGTACGGACACGGCGGCTTCCCAAGTGGTCGATATCATCAACGACCCCATCGCCCTTCTTCAGGCGGATGAGGTACTTGGTGGCCTCGACGATGTCCTCAACGAGGACCGTCCGGGCTTCGAGATCCGTTTCCAGATTGAGCTTCTGGTTGATCTTGTACCGGCCCACGCGGCCGAGGTCATAGCGCTTGGGGTCCTGGAAGAGACGCTTCAACAGGGCCTTGGCGTTGGTCGTTGTCGGCGGTTCGCCGGGGCGCAGACGTTTGTAAATGTCCTTCAGGGCCTCCTCCTCGTTGCGGGTGGGGTCCTTCTTCAGGCAGCGAATGATGGCCCCGTCATCAACGGTTGTGTCGATAACCCGGACTTCAGTGATCCCGGCAGCCTCGATGCTACGGACAATGGTCTTGGTCAGCGGCTCGAAGGAACGGGCCAGGACGGCCCCCTTTTCCGCATCCACAAGGTCCTCAACCAGGACCAGACGGCTGACGCTTTCCATCTTCAAGGTGTCCTTAACCTTCAGGTCCTCGATGTTGTAGAAGAAATTGAGGATTTCGTAGTCGCTGCCAAAGCCCATCGCGCGCAGGAGCGTCGTGATGAGGAACTTCCGGCGCCGGCGACGACGGTCGAGGTAGACATAGAGAAGGTCGTTCTGGTCAAACTGGGTTTCCAGCCAGGTACCCCGGTCGGGGATAATCCGGAAGCTGAAGAGGGTCTTGCCGCTGGTGTGCGGGGTCGTTTCAAAGGCAATGCCCGGAGAGCGGTGCAGCTGGCTGACGACAACACGCTCGGCACCGTTGATGATGAAGGAGCCCCGCTCGGTGATCATCGGCATTTCACCCATGTAGATCTCCTCGTCCTTGATGGAGTCCTCCTCGCGGAGACGCAGCTTCACATAGAGGGAGATGGAATAGGTAATCCCTTCGCGGATGGCTTCCATTTCGGTCATTTTCGGACCGGAAAGGGTGTAGGAGACATACTCCAGGTTGCAGCGGCCATCATAGCTCTCGATCGGGAAGACCTCCCGCAGGACGGCCTCCAGTCCAAGGTGCTGGCGTTGCGTCGGGGCAACATCCGCCTGGAGAAATTCCTTGAAGGAATTGATCTGGATCTGAATCAGGTTCGGTGGAGCGATAACCTCTTTGAGTTTCCCAAAGTTAATACGTTCGGACATGATGAATTACGGATTAATGGATGAGCAGGTTCTGGAAGCCAGAAAGCACGCCGACGGATCGGCGTGTTCTCTGGGTTCCCAATTTGGAAATGGAAAAAGGCAAAGCTGCCGGCCCCGTTTCCGGAGCCGGCAAACTTGCCGCAATAAACTGTTTGTGCTGATTACTCAGTTTACTTGATTTCGACTTCGGCGCCAGCAGCCTCGAGCTTTTTCTTGAGGTCTTCCGCGTCTTCCTTGGTGGTAGCTTCCTTGATGGCCTTGGGAGCGCTCTCAACCAGATCCTTGGCTTCCTTGAGCCCGAGACCGGTGATACCGCGTACTTCCTTAATAACGGCGATCTTGTTGCTGCCATGACCCTTGAGGACAACGTCGAACTCGGTCTTTTCCTCTTCAGCGGCTGCTTCACCACCGCCGGCTCCGACAGCGGCAACTGCCGCGACAGGAGCAGCAGCGCTTACGCCCCACTTTTCCTCGAGGTCCTTGACCAAGCCGGCGATTTCAAGAACCGACTGGTTGCTGAGCCATTCAATGACGTCTTCTTTTTTGATGTCTGCCATGTTGTTTTCTCCTTCCGATACGACTAGCGCTACTGGCACCCCATGTGCGTTGGCTGTTTAAGGAGTTGTCCCCCTAGTCGTTTCGTTCCGGTTAAAGTTATTAATTTCAGGTGATTGTGCCTTACTCGCCCTGGTCGGCCTTGGCCTGCAGGACATTGAGCATCCCCTGCGGGACGGCCTGGATGATCCGGACCATCTGCGAGGCCGGCTGGTTGAGGAGGCCCAGCAGTTGGGCCTTGAGGACATCCGCCGGAGGCAGCTTGGCCAGATCGGAAATCTGGTCAACCGTGATGGAGGCGCTCTCGAGGATACCACCCTTCACTTCCAGCTTCTTCTTGTCCTTGAAAAACTTTTCCAGGGCCTTGGCCACACCGGGAGCGTTGTCGCCACCGATGACAATGGCGGTCGGGCCGACGAGGTACTCCTCGTTGAACTCGAGTTCACGCTCAGAGGCGGCAATTTTCAGAATGCGGTTTTTGACCACGTGGAACTCAGCCCCGACCTCAGCGAGGATGCGACGCAGCTCCTCGGTTTCCGCAACGGTTACCCGTTCAAAATCGGCCAAGAAAACATAATCGGACTTATCGAGATAAGCACCAACTTCTTCGACGAGAATCTTTTTCTCTGGTTGCATAATCCTTTTCCTTTTCGGTTAGAGGTTGGCGTACAAGCTGGCTTCCAGGCGCACTCCGGGGGTCATGGTCCCGGAAATGGCCGCGGTCTTGATGTATCCGTGACCCTTGAGGGTTTCCGGGCGGGCTTTGCCGAGGGCATCGATGACAGCATTGATGTTCTCCTCAAGATCCTCCGCAGCGAAGGAGCGCTTGCCGACAATGACCCCGATGTTGGCTGTCTTGTCCATCTTGAACTCGACCCGGCCCCCGCTTTTCAGGGACTCGATGGCGGCAGCCACATCATCAGTAACCGTGCCGGACTTCGGGTTCGGCATGAGGCCCCGGGGACCCAGGACACGGGCCACCTTGCGGACTTCCTTCATGGCCGCCGGTGTTGCCACGGCGACGTCAAAGTCGGTCCAGCCGTCCTGGATGCGGGCGATCAAGTCGTCCATTCCGGCTTCCTCGGCACCCGCCTGCTTGGCGTCGTCCGGTTTGTCCGTGAAGGCGATAACCTTGACCTTCTTGCCGCTTCCCTTGGGCAGGTTGACGACACCCCGCACCATCTGGGTGCTCTGGCGCGGATCGACGCCGAGGTGGACCGAAAGCTCGACTGTTTCGTCGAATTTGGCCTTCGGGAATTTTTCCAGAATACCTAAAGCATCCTTGAGCGCATAGGTATTCGCGTGTTCATACAGCGCGGTGGCTGCCTTGCGATTTTTGCTGATTTTTGCCATTTTTTAAACTCCCTCCGTGGAGGTTCAAACGTTCGGGTTAAAAATTAATCGACGACTTCAATTCCCATGGAGCGGGCCGTTCCCTCGATAATGCGCATCGAGGCTTCCTCGCTTCCGCCGGTGAGGTCCTTCTTCTTGACCTCGACGATCTCCTTGATCTGCTTCCGGGTCACGCGACCGACCTTCTCCTTGTTCGGGACACCGGAGCCGGAGGCGATGCCAGCAGCCTTTTTGAGGAGGACAGCAGCCGGGGGTGACTTCGTGATGAAGCTGAAGGACCGGTCCTGGTAAACGGTGATGACCGTGGGAAGAATTGTCCCCGCCTGATCCTTGGTCCGGGCGTTGAAATCCTTACAGAAGGCCATGATGTTGACACCGGCCGCACCGAGGGCAGGTCCAACCGGAGGCGCCGGGTTGGCAGCCCCTGCCGGAAGTTGAAGTTTAATTGTTCCTGTGACTTTCTTTGCCATTGTTAGTTTGTCTGTATCGGTTCCAGCTCACGCGAAAAGAGGCGTCCCGGTGCTGCTGGAGGGTTGTTTGAAATTGTCAGTCTTCGTCAGTGAGGCGTTCCACCTGCCAGTATTCGAGTTCGACGGGTGTGAAACGCCCGAAAATTGAAACGGAAATCTTCAGCTTGCCGCGCTCGGTGTCGATTTCATCAATGCGGCCATTGAGGTTGAGGAACGGCCCGTCGGTAATCTTGACCTCTTCGCCGACCTCGTATTCGACCTTCGGCACTTCCTTACCTTCGGCCTCGGCCACCTGGTTCAGGATCCGGTCGATTTCCGCGTCCTTGAGCGGTGCCGGAGCCTTGCCGCCGGCAAATCCGATGACACCGTCAGCCCCGTTAATGAAATACCAGACCTTCTGGACAACCTTCTGGTCCTCGTCATAGAGGCGGCAGTGGATGAAAATGTAGCCGGGATAAAGCTTGCGCTTGCGCTGGGACTTTTTGCCGTGCTTGACCTCCGAAACGGTCTGCTCAGGTACCAGAACCTCAAAAACAAAGTCCTCCAGCTCATTTTCAGCTATGTAGCGATCGATATAGCGCTTCGCTGCCGGCTCCTTGTTGGAGAGCGTCTGGACAACGAACCACTGGCCCTGGCGGACAGGATTTGAACTGGTGTTGATTTCTTCCATTCCCTTGATGCTGGAATCAGCCGCGGACCCAATTGGTCAATAGCTGGATCCAGTTGTAGACACTGAAATCGGCCAAGGCGACATAGGCCCCAAGGAGCAGTGTGGCGATGAACACCACAATGGTGCTGTCACGCAGCTCGGACTTGGTCGGCCAGACCGCCTTCTTCAGTTCCGTGGAGGTTTCTCCAAGGAAAATGCGGGCTTTGCGAAAGGGATTTGCCATGTTCCGTGTCAGTTTTCTGGTTTAATTTGGGTTTTCTGGGGAGAATTGAACCGAATGGCAGGGCAGGAGGGACTCGAACCCCCAGCCAATGGTTTTGGAGACCACTACTCTACCAATTGAGCTACTGCCCTGTGCATTCAAATGTTATTTCGATAAGTGCGGCTGCCGGGAATCCTCGAAAGAAGAGACCCGGCAGCCGGAAACAAAGCCTAAGGAAGTTACTCGGTAACTTCGGTAATACGGCCAGCACCAATGGTACGGCCACCTTCGCGAATAGCAAAACGCTGGCCAGCTTCCATGGCGATCGGCTTCTGCAGCGCGATATCGACCGCGAGGTTGTCACCCGGCATAACCATTTCCACGCCTTCCGGAGTGGTCAGGATACCGGTGACGTCCGTGGTCCGGAAGTAGAACTGCGGACGGTAACCCGAGAAGAACGGGGTGTGGCGGCCGCCTTCTTCCTTGGTCAGGACATAAATTTCAGCCTTGCCCTTGGTGTGCGGAGTGATGGAAGCCGGCTTGGCCAGAACGTGACCACGCTCGATTTCATCCTTGGCAACACCGCGGAGGAGCAGACCAACATTGTCACCTGCCTGGCCCTGGTCGAGCAGCTTGCGGAACATTTCCACACCGGTAACGGTGGTCTTCTGGGTTTCGGTGAGACCGACAATTTCGACTTCCTCACCAACCTTGACGACGCCGCGCTCGATACGACCGGTGGCAACGGTACCACGACCGGTGATGGAGAAAACGTCTTCAACAGACATCAGGAACGGCTTGTCGACTTCGCGCTCCGGCTCCGGAATTTCGGAATCGATGGCGTCCATGAGGTTCTGGATGCACTCCAGGCCTTCCGGCTTGCCCTCGAGGGCGGCCAGGGCGGAACCACGGACAACAACAGCGTTGTCACCGTCGTACTGGTACTTGGAAAGGAGGTCGCGAACTTCGATCTCGACAAGCTCGAGCAGTTCCTCGTCGTCGAGGAGGTCGACCTTGTTCAGGAAAACGACAATCTTCGGCACACCAACCTGACGGGCGAGCAGGATGTGCTCACGGGTCTGCGGCATGGGACCGTCGGCAGCGCTGACAACCAGGATGGCACCATCCATCTGGGCCGCACCAGTAATCATGTTCTTAACAAAGTCGGCGTGTCCCGGACAGTCGACGTGCGCGTAGTGGCGGTTGTTGGGGTCCTATTTTAACTTACCAAAGGCAAACCCGACGGGCCTGGGTTTGTCATCAACCCCACCCCCCCCTTCGGTATCCCGCTGGTGCTTTTACTCTGCCCCCCCCCCTTCTGGCTCGTCCTTCTGGATAGATTTGGTGGGGGGTGGTTTTTCCGCGG
>JBFOLZ010000005.1:0-1399 GCA_040830445.1 Puniceicoccaceae bacterium | reverse complement strand
CGAGTGTGATGATGAGTCCATCAGCTTCCACAAGGCACCGCAAACCGCAATCGGGACCATCGTCCAGGACGCCGAAGGCAATGTCATTGCCAACATGGGTTATTGTTATGCAGTCGATGCCGATGGTGACGTCATGTACCTCAACTGGCGTATGGTCGGAAACGGATCCGAATGGAGCTTTGTCAGCGGGACCGGCAAGTACGAAAACATTGAAGGCGGCGGCACCAGCGAGGTCCTGGCATTAACGGAAGACGGCAGCCAGATGATCCGCTGGCACGGCAAGTGGACCCAGGAGTGAGGGGCAAGGACTAGCCCGGACAACTCTTTGGTGTAGACCCCGGCCCCTCGGCAGGCTCGGGGCACTCGATTTTCCATCGCCAGCAAGCTGTCGGGAAAATCGGTGGAGGCGCGGGCCGGAATCGAACCGGCGATAGAGGTTTTGCAGACCTCGGCCTTACCACTTGGCTACCGCGCCGCAACAGAAAGAAGGAAAAATCGCTCATCTGTGGCAAAGGTCAACGGGAAAGTGATGTTTTTGGAGGTAAATGAAAAATGCCTGAAAAGGGGTAGAATGGAAGGTTGACGTCGAATCAACCAGTTGGTTGATTCAATCCATGAAACGCATTGGCATATTCCGGGCCAAGACCCATCTTTCGGACCTATGCCGGGAGGTTAAAGAGCAAGGATCCCCTTATCTGATTGAGAAGCGGGGCAAACCGGTGGCGATGCTCAGTCCGGTACCGGAGGCATTATTGCAAGAGCAGCCGGACATCGTTACCGCCCTGGCGGATTGGGAGAAGCGGCACGGACCGGATAAGTCGCGGACCGAATTTCCGGAGGTATGGAAGCTAAGAACCGGCGGAAAAGCTGCACCGGAACTGGACTGACCAATGGCGAGGCGCTACCTTCTTGACACCTCCGTCTTTTCCCAGCCGTTGCGGAGGAAACCGGTGCCAGACGTTCTGCAGAAATGGCGAGCAGTGGGCGATGAGGCCTGTGCAATTTCCATTGTCACCCTGGCGGAAATGGAATTCGGGCTGGAGCTGGAAAAGCAAACCAGCCGGAAGGCGAAGTTTGAGGCCTTGCTGCGGTATCGATTACCGGTGTTACCAACGGATGAGGCCGTCTGGTCACAATTTTCGCGGATGAAGGCCCGACAGCAGGCCAAGGGTGAACCGGTCGGGGACATGGATCTCTTGATTGCGGCCACAGCGGTGCATCACAAGCTGTGCGTAGCCACGCTCAATCGAAACGATTTTTCCCGCATCGAGTCCCTCTCCTGGGAGGATTGGTCGAAATAAGTCCTGTTTTTGGCATTTACTTGCGCCGACTAGATAGGAAAGATGCTCACCCCTGTCGGCCACCGCATTCACGATTGCCAATCAAAAGGGAGGCGTGG
>JBFOLZ010000004.1:0-2649 GCA_040830445.1 Puniceicoccaceae bacterium | reverse complement strand
CCGTCCGCTGGCATCTGGAGCACCGGGTACTGGTCTACGGCAACAAGACCGTCGTCTTTGATTAAAGTGCCGGAGCGGGATTTTGCCCGCTAGTTCTTTAAAGGGTCCGGCCGGCGGCTTCCACAAAACCGCGCAAGCCCTGCATCAACTCGGCAAATTGATCCGGAAAGAGCGATTGCGCACCATCGGAGAGGGCATCCTTCGGGTTGGCGTGGACCTCGACGAGAATTCCGTCGGCACCGGCCGCTGCTGCGGCAAAGGCCATTGGGGCAACAAACTCCCGGACCCCGGTCCCATGGCTGGGGTCGACGACAACCGGAAGATGGCTCAGTTTCTTGAACTGGCAGACTGCCGAGAGATCGAGGGTATTCCGGGTACCGCCCTCAAAGGTACGGATACCGCGCTCACAGAGAATAATTTGGTGGTTGCCCTCGGAGGCGATGTATTCCGCTGACATAAGGACATCCTTGACGGTGGCCGCCATGCCCCGCTTCAGGAAGACTGGCTTGCCTGCCCGACCAAGCGCACTCAGAAGCCGGAAGTTCTGCATGTTACGCGCACCGACCTGGAAGGCATCCGCATGGGATTCAACGGCTTCCACATCGGCCACTTCCACCACTTCCGTGATCACCGGCAGTCCTTCCTCGGCCCCCACTTGTTGCAGGATTTCCAGCCCTTCGAGGCCCAGGCCCTGGAAGGAGTAGGGACTCGTCCGCGGCTTGAAGGCTCCCCCGCGGAGTCCGTGCGCGCCCGCCTTGCTGACCGCTTTGGCGGTGGCCCGCATCTGTTCCAGGCTTTCCACCGCGCAGGGTCCGGCAACGACCGCAAATCCATTTCCCCCAATGGTCAGGTTGCCCACTTTGACAATGCTGTTATCCGGATGCATTTCCCGGCTGACGGCCTTGTAAGGAGCAAGGATGGGATCAACCCGCTCCACCGCCGGATGGCTCTCCAGGTGTAGAAGGCCGAGCTTCCGCTCATCTCCCAGTGCGCCAATGACGGTTCGCTCGCTTCCGGGCATGTAGAGGGGTTTGAGCCCCATGCCCTCGATCTTGGCGAGAATTTCATCAGCTTCCGGTTTCCCGGCATTTGGTTTAAGGACAATAATCATGACGCCACCTCAGTAGGCTTTGGCAAAGACCACCCGTTGGGGGCTGGACTTGCCGGTGAAAATACAGGTTCCGGGCTCAGCGTTATCCATGAATGGAATACAGCGGACAGTCACCTTGAGTTCCTTCTGCAGCTTCTCTTCCAGCTCCGGGTCGCCGCAGAAATGGGCCCAGGCGAAGCCGCCATGGATTTCCGGCTTTTTCGCGTTGGCCGGGGTGAAGAATTCCCGGAATTCGCTCTCCGAATCGATCATCCGTGAATTTTCCTCGCGGAAGGCACGGGCCCGTTCCAGCAGGCCGGACTGGATTTCCTCCAGCAGGCCAATGACCTTTTCGACAAACTCTGCCTTCGGCATGCCGCTCTTCTGACCGGTATCCCGGCGGCCGACAAAGACGGAACCGGACTCAAGGTCGCGGGGCCCGATTTCCCCCCGGAGGGGAATGCCCCGCTTGATCCATTGCCACACCTTTCCCCCGCCACGGATATCCCGGTCATCCAGTTCGACTTCCAGGCGTTGCCCGTCGAGCCAGGTCAGGTCGTGCAGCTCCTTCTTCAGGGCCTCGCAGGCTTCCATGACCGGTCCGCGGTGCTCCTCCTTGGGAATGACCGGCAGGATGACCACTTGGGCAGGAGCCAGCCTCGGGGGCAGGATCAGGCCGTCATCATCGCTGTGGGTCATGACAAGACCGCCAATGAGACGGGTGGAGACCCCCCAGGAAGTGGTCCAGGCAAATTCCTGTTCCCCTTCGGCGCTAAGGAACTTGATGTCGCTGGCCTTGGCAAAATTCTGTCCGAGGAAATGGGAAGTACCGGCCTGGAGGGCCTTGCGGTCCTGCATCATGGCCTCGATACAGAGGGTCGAGACCGCACCCGGGAACCGTTCCCCTTCGGTTTTTTCACCCTTGAGGACCGGCATGGCCATGTAGTTTTCCGCAAAGTCGGCATAGACATCGAGCATCAGCCGGGTTTCCTTCCATGCCTCCTCTTCCGTGGCATGCGCCGTATGGCCCTCCTGCCAGAGGAACTCCGCCGTGCGCAGGAAGAGCCGGGTCCGCATCTCCCAGCGGACAACATTGGCCCACTGATTGATCAGGATCGGCAGGTCGCGGTAACTCTGGACCCACTTGGAATACATTTCCCCGATGATCGTTTCCGAGGTCGGCCGGACGATCAGGGGCTCCTCAAGCGGGGAAGCCGGATGCAGTTTGCCATCCTCGCCAGCCTCGAGGCGGGAGTGGGTCACGACCGCACATTCCTTGGCGAATCCCTCCACGTGTTCCGCTTCCTTTTCAAGGTAGCTCTTGGGAATGAAGAGCGGGAAATAGGCATTCCGGTGGCCGGTATCACGGAACATGCGATCCAGCACATGCTGCATGTTTTCCCACAGCATGTAGCCCCACGGCTTGATGACCATACATCCGCGCACGGGTGAGTTCTCGGCCAGCTCTGCCGCCTTGATGACCTGTTGGTACCATTCGGGATAGTTCTCCACCCGCGTCGGTTGGATGGCTGTTTTCCTGCTTGAATTGCCCATTCTGG
>JBFOLZ010000003.1:0-12378 GCA_040830445.1 Puniceicoccaceae bacterium | reverse complement strand
TGAGCTGGAGTAGGACAAAGAGGGGAAAGAGGATAAAAAGGACGAGCAGCCGCCGCAGGCTGAGGGGAGCAAGGTAGCGGCCCCTGCTCTCAAGGGCCTCGAAAAACCACAGCAAATGCAGCCGGATGCTCAGTAGAAAGGCGCGTCTCATGAAGAGGCTTCCGCATCGCGGACCCGGGTCTGGAAGACAAACCGCTTGGAGCACATGAAGTTGAACAGGAGGCCAATGACCCCGCCCGTGACCAAACCGAAAAGGGGGAGCAGGGTCAGGGCAAACCCCTCCAGCCCCATCCTGTGGCCGATTGTCACCACCAGGCTGAAGACGCCGTAATTGATCAGTCCGCCCGTCAGATGAACCCCGAAATGGCCGGCCATCTGCCGATAGAAACAACCCCGCTGGTCACCCCCGAAGGTGAAGTAACGGTTCAGCAGGTAACCCGCCCCGATCGCCGCTCCGAGGGAAACAAAGCGGGACAGGTACAGGTTGAAGCCAAAGGAAAAATGCAGGAGGTAGAGCAACCCCGCATCAATGAGTGATACCTTTACCCCGACGGTGGCAAAACGCATGAACTGCGCCAGCCGGCTGTGGGATTTAAAGTAATGACGAATAAGACGCTTCATACAGGGAGGGAATGCCTGCAGGGTTTCCCCGGCAGTCCTATGCTTGGACAGCAGGCCCCATTCGTCAATGGTCGAGATAAGCGATTTATGGCTTGGGAGGGATCGCTTGTTGAATATTGCACAGTCGAGGACTGGCATCTATACCGAGGACAACCAGGGTCTCCATGACATCTTCCATTATGTCGACCGCGAGGAAACCCAAATTGAAAACGTCACAACAGCGCTTTCCCAGTTCAATCGCTGCTGGCAGGTTTTCAACTTCGTGTCCGGCAAGCTCAATCCCTGTATCCGGGTGATGCCCAAGCGGGTCATCACCGAGAATGCCCTCAAGGGTCCGGCCGGTTTCCAGATCAACGGGTACGCGGACGGCGCCGCAGGAAACATGTATGCGGCCATTCGAATCAAGGGTTGGTAGCCGGATCTCGGCTGCGAGAAGCTTGTTCATGCACAAAATGAGACGCAGGGCAGGGGCACCCGGATTGACGGGAAATATCCATTGCCGGCTGGTCTGCAGGTATTCCTCCACCATCACCCGGTCCGGTTTACCGGCAGGAGAGAACTCCCCATCCAGAATCTGGTAGAAATGGAACTTGAGAGTATCGAGGGTGAGGTGTTCGCCGGACAGCTTGGTGACCCCCGATTCGTCCGCATAGAGGCAGGGGAGGACGCCGCGTCCGTGTTTTGAATGGACCGGCCTGACCACGAAGGGGGTCCCCTTTCTGACCAGGAACTCGATGACTTTGGGAATCTCGCTTCGGTGCCCGACCAGTTCAAGGGTTTCTGGAACAGGAATTTCAGAGGCCTCCAGGCGGTTCTTTGCCTCCACCGCATGCAGCGTCAGGGCCGCCTCCGATGGTGGATTCAACAATTCCAGTAATCTCTCGTCGGGGAAGGGCTGACCAGTGGCACCGGCAGTCAGGTTTTCCTCTAGAAGCTCTTTAATGTCATTGGGTCGCATGTGGCTGGGTCAGGGCGGATGAAAGGTTTATGCAACCAGTATCCCTCATTAACCCTTCCCGAAAAAGCTGCATCCGGAAGCCGGCGGAGGATTTACCTTTAATTGATACTTTCCATCCCCCTATCGGGTCAGCTTGAAACTATAAGCGCTGAAACCTGCACCAAAACTCGTCAGCCAGAGATTGTCCGGCTTGTCTTCAGCTTCTTCAAGGTGCCGCTTGAGGACATAAAGGATAGACGGACTGCTCATGTTGCCATGATGTCGAAGTACCTTCCGGCTCTCTTGAAAACTGTTTCCTGGCAGCCGGGTTTCCAGCGCATCAAGGACATCCCGTCCACCCGTGTGTGGGAGAATGCTCAGGCCTGGCGGTTGTCCTTTTGGAAAGGAGCTTTGGAAAAGCCCTTGAACCGCATCTGAGGCTTCCTCGGGAACGCTTTTGTGCAAGCGGTTGCGGAGGGCGCCCCCGGCATTCTCAAAGCGCAGTATTTCCCTTTTCTCTGGCCGATGCAGGCCTTGGAAGGAATGGGCCTCCAAGGAGCCGATGACAGTTGAGTTGCCGGTCCAGATGGAAGCGGCGGCCCCGTCACCAAAAAGGCACGCACTGATTATCACACCGGGATTATCATCGAGGTAAAAGGCCGCCGAGCAGACTTCCACGGCGACCATGCCGATGCGCAGGGAAGGAGCTGCCTGCAGGCGATGCATGACATTCCGGAGAGTCGGAATAGCCGCCCCGCAACCCATGCCGACAAGGTCGTTGAGTTCAGCATTGGCCCGCAGTCCCACCCGTTCAGCGATGAAGCTACTCAGGCCAGGGCAGAGGTAGCCGGTGCAGGTACAGACGAAAAGACCATCCAGTTCACTTGCCTTGAGGCCGGCAGCATGCAGCGCCTTGGTGAGAGCTTCGCTTCCAAGGGTCGGGGCAGTAGCCTCAAAAACCCGGTTTAGCTTTTCCGGGTCGGCGTCAAAGATGGTCTCGATGTCTGGATAAGAGAAATGGCGCGTTTCTATGCCGTTATTGCGCAGTAACACCTTCTCCATGATGTCCACGGAACGGGCCTTGAGTCGCTGCCGGGCCCGCGAAGCCATGAAAATGGAATGACACTCCTGCTGGGTGTAACAGTTTGGCGGATCGGCTGTTTCTAGCGCAAGAAGGTGCATCGGAGGTCGCAGGTCTTGTGGTATTAATGGGTCAGGGCGTAGACTGAATTGAAGGGAAGAAGATTGGTCCGGGCAAGGGTGCAGAGAAGAGGCTGCAGGGCGGGCTTCAGAACAAATGGATGCAGAAGGCCGGCGACCCAATATCGGCGATGAAATGACTTTCTCAAGAGGTACGGGGTCTTTTGCTGGAAGGTTGTCCAGTCAATAGCACCTTCCGCATAGGCAATGGCGAGCGGCAGCACCTGTCGGGCCGACTCGAGGGCAATGGTCATGCCGTTGCCGGTAAAGGGCGGCATCAGTTGATAGCTATCCCCGATTGAACCGGTTCTTTGGCCGGAGAGCCGTCTGTAGGACAATCCGCTGACGCTGCAGAAACTGCCTTCCCGGAATTCAGCCTTCTTCAAACGCTGTGCCAGATAAGCAAGACCGGCGTTCTCAAGGGTGGCCAGGAAGCGGTCAACGGGCTTGGCAAATTCGCCCCTGGCAATCTCATGGAAGAGGCCGCAGACATTGGTATAGCCTTCTTCAACCCCCGAAATTCCCACATAAGCGCCTTGGCCGAGGTGCAGTTCGAGGTCGGCGCAGGTCCCAGCCTCCGGGATTCCCGACCAATGTCCCTTGAGGCCGTAGAGACCCCGTTTTGATGGCACGCGTCCGCAGGTGAAGATGACGCCTTCAGCGGGCCCAAGGTCGTGCCGGGCACCCTCGATAAGTTTCCCGCCCCGTTGGCGGAGCTGCCCGGCCATACGCGCATCAAGCGTGTGACGACTGATTCCCGGGGCCGGGGAGGGGAGCTCATAGTTTCGGACAGGCTTTCCCGACCGGAACCACTGGGTGCTGTGGTGGTAGAGGGCATCCCTGAAACAGGACTCAAGACCGAGCGCGTTCACCGTTTCCTCTGCCAGACCGGCCATGAACTCCCCGCAGACCCGGTGCCGTGGATAATGTCCGGCCTCCATGACCTTGACAGGCACATCTGCCAAGCGGAGCCCGTTGGCCAGAGCCAGTCCGCTCAATCCTCCACCGATAATGGTCAATGGACGTTTCATCGTCGTAGACAAAGTAACCGGTTTGCACCGAGAAAGTGTTCCGTGCACCTGATGGACCAAACCCGGCGGTCGAGATTGAGCGCTTCAGCGAGTTCTTCCCCTCGGAAGCCGGCCTCGATACTGACCCGGGCATCATGTAGCGTCACCGGGTGTACCCCCAGCAAGAAGCGGGAAGCAGCGACCTGACGCAGATGCACCCGCCTTCGGGCAGGTTCACACAAGAGTAGACGCTTGAGGCCGGATCGTTCGATCCGCAACCCGAGGTTGCTCAGCTCTTCCGATTCGAACTGATGCAGAATCATGTTAGCAATCACGGTCCTTGTGTCTTCTGGAAAAGCCAGTTCGCGCAAATCCTTCTGCATCCAACCCCAACTGGGCGGCCAGCCCCTTGGCCGCCGGATGATATCCATCCCGGTATAAAGGTTCTCATCGGAAAGAACACCCTTCCGCAGGAGGTAAAGGCCAAGGGATCCATCCCCGGCTCCCAGTTCAAGGATAGCGCCCTGCGCCGAGTATCCTGAAAGTTCCTTTCGCACCCAGCGGAAATTTCCCATCAGGTGGTTGAAGGTCCTCAGGTCGCGACGATTGGCAATGGCCGCGGGGTCATCCGGGGCAAGGGAATCCAGGATCTCCGGCTGGACCGAACGGTGCATGGCTCATTGGCCAATCCAGACCCATCCACCGGCGGCAGAGATATTCTGTTCGGGAGCGTAAATGTAGCGATTCAGCGCATACACCCAAATCCAGGGAGCTTCCCCGGTGTCGACCCAACCGAGGAAACCGTCGGTGAAGACGCTTCGGCCATCCGGTTCGATGGGGTAGCCGGCCCAGGTGGCCGCTGCCTCGCTGTAGGTGATCGTCAGTTTTGGTCGGTCGCCAACGGTTGTCGACTCCCGGCTGATAAAACGCTTGGCGCTGGTCTGTCCCTCCAGTCCGACCAAAATCCAGCCGAAGTTGGTCGCCGAATTATCCACCCAAGCTTGAACGTCGTCCACCATGCCCGCGCCCGACCAGGTGTACTTGCCATTACCGCCAACGCTGGTGGTGGCGGAGGCCGTGCCGACATAATCGCCGCCTTGGGATGTCCAGAATTGAGTGGAGAAAAAGGTGTGCCGCCAGGTCACGTCTCCCTGCTGGGCTGCTGTACCCCGGCCTTCCTGCCCGAATGCGTTGGAGGATCCTTCGCCCCAGTCGGCGTTCAACCGGTGCAAGGTCATGGCCTGACTGCCGGTGATGGTCCGGTTCATGGTTAGTTCCAAAGAAACAGATTCAATGGTTGAGCCGGCCGGAATGACCCCATTCAGGTCGAATTGCAGTAATGCTCTCCGCCGGGCATTGTTGTTTTTTGGTGCGGTCTGACCGGAGAAAAGGTAGGTTCCCTTTCCGTTGCTCTCGTCTGCTTCCTCGAACATGGAATTGTCCTTTGTCGGTTCAATGCTGACGGTTGCCGACCAGAGGGCGGGGATTGCGGCGAAGAGGATGATAAGAGAGATGATTATGCGGATTGGTTCTTTCATAGTGAGTCTCAAGTTGAGGGTTTTTAAAGTGGGTCTCCAGCGGTTCGGATTTGTTCCCTAGAGCCGGTAGTTGAAGACGACCCTGAAATTAAGCAGGGAATCATTCTCGACCAAGTAGTCGGCCGGCCGCCGGACATCAAGAGGGGCGTAACTCATCAGGAAGCGGACATCCGTCCGTTCCGTTGTCTCTATGTAGAGTCCGCCACCATACATCCAGAAGCCTCCATCGGTCGTCAGGTTATTGGTGTGAAAGTTGTTCTCCGGCTGGGGGACCAGCACATCAAATTCAAAGTCCCCGTAGGTGTAGGTCAGGCTGAGGAAAACGTAGATCGGCTTGGGCGGATTGACCTTGTAGTAAAGCGTGCTGTCGATACTGCCGGTCCAGCTGGTGTAGGTGTCGCGGGACGGGGCAATGGCCTCGAAGGGGTTTTTTTCAAGGTCGGGATCCCCCACTATTTCGCTCGGGGCAGTGAAATCACCCTTGGCCTCACTCCATTGGCCAATCAGCCGGACGGTCCAGGTGATGCGGTCGCCATGCAGTAGCTGGTAGTTGGCCGACAGGCCGGCCAGATGTGTCTTTAGTCCGTTAAATACCTCGATCGGCGGGACATAGGATGCTGTCAGCGAGAGCTTGTCGAACAGCCCGTAATGGATCATTGGCCGCGCCAGAAGGGGAGACTTGTTCAGGTCCTCCTCCTTGGTCCCGTTGAAACCCACTGTCCGTTTCTCCGCACTGAGGTGTGGGATGTTTCCCACTTCGAATCCCAGCGACCATTCCCCTCGGGCCAGATCCAAACGGGGACCGTTGCCCTGCATGGCTCCGACCGCAGCAAAGTACTTCATGGCCCAGGCTTCAGGGCGATCGAAGGCCAGATCCTGGGAATGCTGGGCAATTCCTGAACCACATAGTAAGCATGGGAGGACGAGCGCTCGAATCAGGTGTCCTACGGGTATGTTTTTCATTGGAAGGTGCATGGGTCGCTGAATAACCATTAGATGGAAGTATCATGTAAATTAGCTAAGGTTATTGCGTGAGGCAACTGGTAAAGCCCATTTCCTGCCATGACGATCACTTTCATGCCTCTCTTGTCTTCTCTATTGGTGAGTACTGACTTCCAATCAGCCCCTTTGATTGCCTTAATAGAATTGACCCCAGCTTGGAATTTGTTTAAAAGAAAAGTTCGGATTTAGGGAGTCCGAAAAGATTGGTATGGGTGATGGAGATAAGGGAATGGCTGCACCGACTGGACAGCTGGAGGGAGTACTGAACGGGGCACTGGAGCCGCCCGCGATAGGTGCTTTTGACTGTATTGTAATGTCGCACGGAGATGACCGCTGTTGGAGGAAGTATATGACCGCTCCATCGCCCGAAGCATCCTGTTTCATGGAGCTGATGAACGGAACGGGTTATTCGACTCCATTTATGGAACTGGCTGCACACGGAGGGGAACGATGCAATACGAGACAAGGAGTCGCATACGGGGGGCATTCCGTTGGGTTGCCGGGTCCGCCTTAGCGACGGGAATCATAGTAGCAACCGGGATATTCTATTCAGGCGGTCTGGCGACCAATCCGGCCGGCTGGGTAATGACGGTGGTGATGGCAACCATGGTGGGATTAATGATTGCCTTGCCGCCCCTTGATGAAAGTTGGCAGACAGCGCCGGTGAGGAAGGCGATGAAAACGGAGGCCGTTCTTTGGTCACACCGCAACACGCCGATCCATTTCCCCGCTGTGCACATGGACAGCGGGCGCATAATGACGGGCGGAAACTGGGAGAAGGCGGCCAGCCAGGCGGATTACCTGCGCTTTGCAGCCGACAATCCGGTCTGCCATCTGGGCACTGTCTGTCATGGGCTTCCAAGGGTACAAACGGTCCTGATGTGGCGGGCCGACTCAGAAGGCCTCTATTTTGCCTTATTGTCACCACAAGGGATTTGCCAGGACCTGAAAGAGAATCCGCAGGTCGATGTGTGTTTCTACAACAATCCGGATAACCTTGCTGAGGCCATCCAACTGCGGGTTTCCGGCAACATGAACCGCATTGAGAATACCAACCTGCGTCATCAGGCTGCAGAGGCGAGGGTATACTGGACGGAGATCCTTGGCTATCCGGTGGAGCCCTATCTGGAAATATTCAAGTTGAGCTTGGATGAGGCCCACTTCTGGACCATGCACCGGGCAATGGAGAAGCACACCATGGAGGCCATGGCGCTCTGAGGCAAAGTACAGGAACCTAGATCAGTCCGGAGATATTCCCCTCTGCATCGACATCCATGTTGAGGGCCGCCGGTGCTTTGGGTAGTCCCGGCATACGGAGGATGGATCCGGTAATGGGAATAAGGAACCCGGCGCCGGAGGCGATCTCGATGTCGTTGACCACCAGCTCAAATCCTTCCGGGACTCCCGGCAGCTTGGGATTGTCGGAAAAGGAATATTGCGTTTTGGCGATACAGATTGGCAGATGCTCCAATCCGAGGTTCTTGATCATGCGCAGGCAGGCATTGGCCTTTGGGGTCAGGGTGACCATACCGGCGCGATAGATCTTCGTCGCTACGGACTGAATCTTATCCTGGACACTGTCATTCCAGTCGTACGTTGGGGTGAAATCACCGTTGAACCCGTCAGCTGTAGCAGCGACAAGTTCTGCCAAGGCAGCGGAACCTTTGCCGCCATTGGCCCAGGCATCATTGATTTCAACTGCGACCCCTTTTTCGGCACACAACTCCTTGACAAGGGCGACTTCCTCGTCGGTGTCAGAACTGAACTTGTTAAGAGCGACTACCGCCGGTACTCTGAATTTCCTTATATTGTCAATGTGGCGGGCCAGATTGGGGAAGCCCTTCCTGACCGCTTTCGGATTTGCATTGGTCAGTTCCTTGAGCGGAACGCCACCATGGAACTTGAGGGCCCGCATCGTGGCCACGATAACCACCGTCCGTGGCTTCAGGTTCCCGTAGCGGCACTTGATGTTGAAGAACTTCTCCGCACCGAGGTCCGCCCCGAAGCCGGCTTCGGTAACGACGTAATCGGCGAGCGTGAGCCCCATCCGGGTGGCGAGGATGGAATTGGTCCCCTGGGCGATATTGGCAAAGGGTCCACCGTGGATAATGGCCGGGTTTTTCTCGAGGGTCTGGACCAGATTCGGATGAATGGCTTCCTTGAGGATGACTGTCATGGCTCCGCTGGCCTTGATGTCACGGGCGTAGACCGGCTTGCCACCGTAGGTCAGGCCGACGTGGATATTCCCCAGCTTCTCCTTGAGTTCTGGGAGGGAATTGGAAAGGCAGAGGATCGCCATCACTTCCGAGGCTGCGGTGATATTGAAACCGGCCTCACGGGGAACACCGCCGGTCTTGCCCCCGAGACCTGAAATAATGTTCCGCAATGCCCGGTCGTTCATGTCCATGACCCGCTTCCAGGTCACCGAGCGGGGGTCAATCTGGTCGGAACCATCGAGGGTCTGCCGCAGCTCATTGTCGATTAAGGCAGCGAGCAGGTTGTTTGCCGTCTCGACGGCCCGGAAGTCCCCCATGAAGTGGAGGTTGATATCCTCCATCGGGACAACCTGCGACAAGCCGCCGCCGGCGGCACCGCCCTTCATGCCAAAGCAGGGACCGAGGGACGGTTCGCGCAAGACGACCGCTGTCTTCTTTCCCATGTGGTTGAGCCCGTCGCAGAGGCCGACCGAGGTGGTCGTCTTGCCTTCACCGGCGGGAGTGGGGGTCATGGCCGTGACCAGGATCAGTTTCGATTGGGCCACCTTCTGCTCGTCAATCAACGAAAGCGGCACCTTGGCCTTGTATTTGCCATGCAGATGGATGGCATCCTCCTCGATACCCAGCCGGGCAGCGAGGTCCGTTATGGGATCCATGGGTACGCTTTGGGCAATTTCCAAATCGGTCTTCATGACAGCTCAGAATAGGCTATGCCTCGCGGTCAGCAATGGGGACCCCGCTTTCCAGTAAAACGTGGAAACTGGCCCTGATTTGGCTGGAATGAGGGCTGGAATGCCTTAATGTAAATCCTTGTGGCTGTTTCCCTGACTTTCATTCGAAGCTTGATGCTCTTAACGGGGCTCCTTTTTCTCGCCCTGGCCTGCCATGCAGGGGAAGGGCCGAAGGCATCGATCGTTGAGGTCAAGGCGGGCATGGCTGCTGAGGAGCTTCTTCAACAAAAAGGGGCTCCTTCCAGTCGAATGACAATGGGTGCAAAAAGTATCTTCCGCTGGCCGGACTTGAAGGTCACCGTGGTCAATGGCAAGGTTGCCTCCTTCACGGAAATCGATCCCGTGGAAAAACAACGGTCCCAGAAGGAACGGGCTGTACTTGCACGGGAACGGCAACTGGAGATTGAGGAACGCAAGGAACAGTTGGCTGCCGAGAATAAGCGCCGCCAGGCCCTGCGGGAGCAACTGGCAAAGGAGGCCGAAGCGGACCAGAAAACGCGGGACATCATCGAGCGGGCCAAGGCAGGTGATCCGAAGGCCCAGTTGCAACTCGGGCAAATGTACCTCGAGGGAAAAGGCGTTCAACAGAGCGATCAGCAAGCGGCAGAATGGATCCAGAAGGCCGTCGACCAGCATGATATCCGCGCGGAATATCAGTTGGGAATGCTTTATCTTGCGGGCAGGGGAGTACCACAATCCAAGAAAGAGGCCTTCAAGTGGGTCAAGCGGGCAGCCGACCGCGGATACCCTCGGGCGTTCGTCACTGTCGGGGACTTCTATGCCCAGGGAACGGGCGTCTTCCGGAACGACAAGAATGCCTACATGTGGTTTGTCTATGCCTCCTATTACGGCAGCAGTGTCGCCAAGGAGAAAATGGAGGTCATGGCCGCCTTCCTTTCGGAAACGGAGATCCGCGAGGCCACCAGCAGCGCCTCCATCGCCTTTGGCAATGAAGCGCGGCCCGTCTCAACCATCCGCTGATTGGTGGTACTGAAGTAAATCGGTTTTTACCTTTTGAAACTTAGCGGGGCTCCGGGCAGCTCGCACGAAGGAAGACCGGGAGATCATCGCCCTGGAGCAACCATGGGTTTTGCGGCTGGGGAACCAGCCTGTCCCAATTCTGCAGGTCATTACTCTTCTGCAGCACGCCTTCGTAGTGGATGACAAAGCGGGCTTCCTCGTTCTTACTGATTGTCACTGCCGGACTTGAAGTTGGAAGGACTGCCCGGATGATGCCGTCGTGCTTGTTGGTGATGTACAGCCTGCCCGGGGTGTTGATTGAAAACCGCAGGTCCGCACGGCTGCTGGCGGAGAGCCCGCGATTGGCCCGGGCCGCATTAATCAGGTCCAGCAGACGTACCTTTTGGCTGTCGTTGTCCAGTAAATACAATTCAGAGAGTCCGTCCTGGCCGCCGTCGAGCGGATCCGTGTCCACGGGGAGAAGAAAGATCAGGCCGGTGGGAAAATCACCGAGGGGCAACATTCCCTCCAGTTCAGGAATACAAGCACCGCGCACGACCTCGCCGGTTGTCACGGCACGGTTGCCGATACCCGTTGGCGGGGAGGAAACAGTTTGGGTATGGTCATACTCGGCTACAGGGTTCACCATTGCCGGTGTGGCAGCTCCACTGTAATTGAAACTGCCTTCCCGCACATTCCAGCCAAAATTTGTCCCGTTGCTCCCGAGGTTGATTTCCTCCACCGCGTTTTGCCCAATGTCCGCGATGAAGAGATTGCCGGTGACAGCATCCCAGCCAAAGCGCTGCGGATTGCGAAGACCGAAACTATAGATCTCCGGCAGGGTTCCGGGATCCGTGTCAGCAGCGAAGGCGTTCTCCGCAACCAGCCCATATTGGCCGTTCCCTGAATTTGTACCCAACGGATCGATGCGCAGAATAGCGCCATAGGGGTTTGACGTGTCCTGGCCGTTGTCCTGGGGATCGCCTCCGGCTCCACCATCGCCCATGGCAATATACAAATTGCCATAACCGGGATTGCCGGGAGGGACTGCCGGGTTAAAGGCGATCAATCCGGCATTGTGGTTGCCAAATGGCTGCTTGAAACGAATGAGGATGCGATAGGGTTCCTCCGCGTTCGCTGCCATGAATGTATCCGCTGACGGATCAACGGTAGTCCATTCGATGAGAAGGGTGTGGAAGACCGTTGAGCCGCCGGGATTGAAGTCCGGTGGGCTGGAGGTGTTGTTCGAGCTGTGAATGGTGTAGAACCGGCCGAATCCATCTTCTCCGCTGTTATAGAAATCGGGATGAAAGGCAAAACTCTGAAATCCCGCTTCGCTGGTGGAAAGAATGGCCAGGCTGGAATAGTCCCTCAGGTCAAGATATTCGGTGACCGCGCCCGTCTTCTCATCGACAATGTAGAGGGGACCCCGCTGGTCGTTGACGAACAAGCGCCCGGACGGGTCCCCGGTCAGGACACTCATTCGCGGCGGTTGGCCCGGACTCGAATCCGGTACCGTGGCCACCTCAACCACCTGCAGGGCAATGCCGCTGTCAGGGATAGGGGAGGGGAAATAATCCTGCGCGGCAAGTGATGCGCCACCCATTGACAGCATATAAAACAATCCCGCCAGGGGCTGAGTCCTCTGGATCCGCTCTTTCATCCGTCTCCACTCTATAGAACCTGGACCAACCATCTAATGCCCAATATCGACTATCAGGGACCAATGTCAAAGTCCAGTAGCCGATAATACAGGATCTATATACAGTGGTATCCCCACCGGGGATCGAACCCAGATCTACGGTTTAGGAAACCGTTGTTCTATCCATTGAACTATGGGGACACGTTGATTATAAACGCTTTAATATCGCTTAGATGATTTTTGTAACCCGTTTTTGTAACCCGGTGCCACAAAATGGTTGAACTGAGCCCGATTCATGAGGGAATCGGGGAGGCAGGCAAGGCGGAAATCGGGAACCCAAAGGAGGAAAGTTCAAATTGACCTGGGAGGACAAATTTCAAGAATGCTCTCATGCTCCGTAATTCCATTGCAGATCAAAGAGTCGTCGATGCCTGTAAACGGTTTCGGGTGCTAGAGCTGTACTTGTTTGGATCAGCGACAACCGGCAATCTTGAAGAAAGCGGGGATATTGACTTGCTGGT
>JBFOLZ010000002.1:0-7905 GCA_040830445.1 Puniceicoccaceae bacterium | reverse complement strand
CGGCCGTACACTCACTGGTGGGTGAAGAAGGTCTGATCTATGTCGGCAAGCCAGGCATGGGCGGCGAAGACTTTGCCTGGTACCTCCACAACTGCCCGGTTGCATGCTTCGGCTCGGTGTTGGAACCCCCTTGAAGCCCATCCGCCACCTGCACTCAGCCCGATTCGATATCAACGAATCAGCGCTGCCCATTGGCGCCAAGTCCCTTGCCCGCAGCGTCTGCCAGATCGCCCATGAGCTGGCCAGCGCCTCCTGATTCAATCCCTCCCCTAACCATGCCCTATCCTGCTTTTCCCACACCACTCCCCGACAGCTGCCATCCGATTGTCTTCACGGCCAACGATTCACCGACCATGGGAGTCGAGCTGGAAATGCAACTGGTGGATGTCGAGAATTTTGCCCTCAAGAGCGCTATTCTCGACATGGTCAATCATGTCGGGGATGACCAGGACTGGCTCAAGCCGGAACTGATGCAGAGCTATGTGGAAATCAATACCGGCGTCTGTCGTACGATCGACGAAGTCCGCCAGGACCTCAGTGGCAAGCTGGCTAAACTCTACGCAGCCGCCGAGGCCAACAACACCGGGATTCTCTGGGCCGGATCCCACCCTTTCTCGGCCTGGATGGACCAGGAAATCACCCCCAGTCCCCGCTATAAAAAACTGGTTGAACTGATGCAGGACACAGCCCGTCGCATCGTCACCTTCGGCATGCATGTCCATGTGGGAGTCGACTCCGGCGATAAGGCGGTCATGGTCGTCGATCGGCTGATGCGTTACCTCTCCACGTTGCTGGCCCTATCGGTCAACAGCCCGTTCTGGGTCGGGCGAAAGACCGGCCTGCACTCCCAGCGCATTAAAATCATGGAGCAGTTGCCGGCCGCCGGCACCCCCCCGTTCCTCCGCAATTACAGTGAATACTGCTGGGTAGTGAACCAGTCCATACAAAGTGGATTCATCAACAGCATCCAGGAAATCTGGTGGGATGTCCGCCCCCACCCGCGCTTCGGGACAGTGGAGGTCCGGATCTTCGACATCCCGCAGAACCTTGAGGATGCCCTTGCCCTGACGGCGATGACCCAGTGTCTCGTTGCCGCCCTCAGTGACCAGATAGACGAGGGTGTCTACCAGCACGACATCCACCCCATCGTTGTCAGGCAGAACAAGTGGAAGGCGGCCCGCTATGGCATGCGGGCGGAATTGATCGATCCCGTCACCCACAAGACGATTCCCGTCCGGGAAATGGTTTTCTTCCTCTACGAAAAGCTGAAGCCCTATGCGGAGAAACTAAACTGCATGCAGGAGCTCAACCACATCATCACCATGGTCGACCACCGCTCCGGGGCGGAAATCCAACTCGACCTTTACAAGCAGCACGACAAGGACCTGCGCAAGGTCGTTGAATCGATGCTGCAACGAAATTACCTGGCCCATCCCTAACGCCCTTTTGATTGGATTTTTGTTGCCCAACCACTCCCCTTCAACTAACGGGTTGAAGGTACAGGAGGTTGTTGATGGGCGACAAAAGGAAGGAAAAAGGGATTAGCCGGATTGATTCCGCATCGACGCATGGCTGGTTTGTCCGTGGCTACCGCAATGGTAAAACCTATTCGCGCCTGTTCAGCGACTTGAAGTGCGGTGGCCGCGAGGATTCCCTGCAGCAGGCCCGGGAATTCCGTGAAAAGCTGGCTGCCCAACTGCAGTCGATTCCCCAAAAGCCGAGGAGCCGTCGCATCGTCAAGCAGGATTCGCGCAACCGGACCGGCGTCATCGGCGTCTGCCGGACAACCAAGAAAAGCCCCAATGGGAACCTCAACGAGTGCTATTCCGTCTCCTGGCGACCGGAACCAGGGGTCCAGAAGTGCACCTCCTTCTCCATCCGCAAATACGGCGAGAAGAAGGCCTTCCAGCTGGCTGTGGCCCACCGGAAAAAGATGCTCCGGGAAATCCACGGAACCGGTGCCCTGCGCAAGTCAACCGATGGCAAGGCCAGTTCCTGACCACGGCCTCAAGCATTGATGGACCTGATCCTCTCAGTGGCCGTGATCCACCTTCTGGCTTGCCTGTCTCCCGGGCCCGATGTCCTCCTGGTGGCCCTGAACAGTATTCGCAGAGGCTGGCGGGCTGGTGTGGAAACAACCCTCGGCATCCTGACCGGGGTCACTATACAAATCACCCTGGGCATCAGTGGTATCACCTACCTGGTGTCCCGGAGCGAAGGGGCACAGTCCCTCACTGCCCTTGCCGGGGGTGGATGGCTGGCTTACCTCGGCGCGAGGGGCCTGTTGACTAAATGGTCCTCCATCCGGCCCCCGGTCGGCGCCGGCATGGGGCAAGCCTCCCCGGGTGAACTGGAGGACAGCGCCCGGTCCTACTGGATGCAGGGATTCCTGGTCAACATCCTCAATCCCAAGGCACTCCTCTACTTTCTCAGCCTGTTTTCCGTCCTGCTCGGCCAGGAGGTACCTTTGCAGCTGAAAATTACCTGCGGTTTCACGATGCTCTTCGTCCAGGCTGTGGCCTTCTCCACCGTTGCCATCCTTTTGGACCGCCTCCGGGCGGGACGGCAATGGACCATGATTCAAGGCTGGTTGGATCCTGCCATCTCCTCGATACTCCTTTTTCTCGGGCTTTGGATATGGATCCGTACCGGGCTCACCTGGTTGAACTGAGCATCTCGTTTACGGCTCTGGGCGGTGCGCAGATATTGTCTGGCCAAACGGCTGACAACTGTTAGCATCCGAAACAGCCTAATCTAGAGAAACAAACAGATAAGACGTTTATGACCGAAGCAGAGTCCTGTATAATCATCGGGGCCGGGATATCCGGCCTGTTGGCCGCACAGCGGTTGATGCGCTACGATATCAAGGTCACGGTGCTCGAGAAGAGCCGTGGCTTTGGCGGCCGGATGGCCATCAAGCAGATCGATGACTCGGTCTATGACATGGGGGCGCAATTCATGACCACCCGGGACATGATCTTCCGGGAGCGGGTGGAGTCCTGGCTGGCAAAAGGGGAAGTCCTTCCATGGTACCATGGGCCCTTGAAGAATATGCGCTATGTCGGGACAAAAGGAATGACCGCCGTCCCGAACAGGATTGGCCGCACCCTGGAGGTCCACCTCTCCGAGCGGGCGACGAAACTCAGTTTCAAGAAAGGAAAATGGAAGGTCAAGACCCTCCCCTATGGCGAAAAAAAGGAAAAGACTTATGAAGCGGACTGGCTCATCCTGACGGCGCCGGTCCCGCAAAGCCTGGACCTGCTCGACGCTTCCGGAATTGAGTTGGACTATGACGATGAGGAGGAACTGCGCAAGATAACCTACGTTGGCTGCATCACCTTATTGGGCCAGCTCAACGGGCCTTCAGGCTTGCCCAACCCCGGCGCCATGGACCTCAACCACGATATTCTCCGCTGGCTGGGTGACAATCACATGAAAGGCGTTTCCCCCACCCCTGGAAGTGTAACCCTCCACAGTTCGCCCAAGTTTGCCGACGCTTTCTGGGATCGTTCAGATGAAGACATATCCGCCGCCATGCTGGCAGCCGCCAAACCCTTCCTCAAGGCGGACCCGGTTAGCTCGACGGTCCACCGCTGGCGCTACAGCGATCCCATCCGCATCTACAAGGAGAAGCACCCCTTCCGCAAACCCTACTTCCTTGACGATTCCCTTCACCTGGGGATGGCCGGGGACGGATTCAATGGGCCGCGAATCGAGTCAGCCGGCCTCAGCGGGATGGAATTGGCCTCTGCCATCATCAGTCCAATCTAGCTTTCTCGAAATCCCAGCTTGATGGGTTGACGAAAGGCTCTTGCTGGAAAAGCTTATCCTCATGGCTAAAGCTGTTCTCCTGGTAAACCTCGGTTCCCCCGACTCGACGGCGGTCTCCGATGTCAAACGCTACCTAGACGAGTTTCTCACTGATGAGCGGGTCATCGACAAGGCCTTTGTCCGCAAGGTCATTGTCCCCTTGATTATCCTCAACACCCGGCCCAAGAAGTCGGCCGAGGCCTACGCCAGTATCTGGACGGATGAAGGCTCGCCCCTCATTGTCACCAGTGAGCACCAGGCCCAGCTTCTTGAAAAGGAGATCGCCCCCAAGGTTTACCTGGCGATGCGCTATGGCAATCCGTCCATCCCGGACATCGTTGAGAAAATCCTCCAGGACGGTATCACGTCCCTCTACGTTGTCCCTCTCTACCCGCAGTACGCGATGTCGAGTTATGAGACCGTCGTGGTCAAGGTGATGGAAGAGGTCAACCGCCTCCAGCCGGATTTGGACGTCGAGTTCCTGCAGCCCTTCTACAACGACCCGGAGTACCTTGATATCCTTGCCGCCAGCATCGGGGAACACCTCCCGGAGGATACGGAGAAGCTGGTTTTCAGCTTCCACGGCATCCCGGAACGCCACCTGCGGTTGTCCGATCCTTCCCATGCCCATTGCCTTTGTGTCCAGGATTGCTGCACCCGGGCCAATCCCGCCCACGCGACTTGTTACCGTCACCAGTGTTTCATGACCGTCGCCGGGGTTGTCGAGCGGTTGGGTCTGCGGGAAGAGCAATATTTCGTCTCTTTTCAAAGCCGCCTTGGAAGAGACCCCTGGTTGACCCCCTACACCGATGCGACCGTTGAACGCTTTGCCCGTGAGGGGATTCGCAAACTGAGGGTTGTCTGCCCGGCATTTGTCACCGACTGCCTTGAGACCCTGGAGGAAATTGCCGAGGAAGCGAAAGAGATTTTCGTGGAAGCAGGCGGGGAAGACTTTGAGGCCATTCCCTGCTTGAACGATGACTCCCGATGGATTCAATACCTGGCTAGAAAGGTTGATTCCTGGCTTCAGAAAAGCTCCTGAACCCGGTTTGAAAGATGCTCATACCCGATAAATGGTTACTGCTCATTGGGACCATGGCCTACGTGGCGGCCTTGATCCTGACGCTGGTCCGGCTCTCGGATCGTCGCCCACCGATGCACGGTTTCAACCTTGTCCTGATCCTCTGCGGCTGGTTGATGCAAACCACCGGCCTGTGGATTCTGGGCATGGAGGCAGGCAGTTGCCCCATTCGCAATCCGTTCGAGGTCCTCCAGTTTATCAGCTGGTCGATCATCATTGTTTACCTCTTCACGGGGCAGGTCTTCCGCCTCTCCCTCTTCGGGACAGGCTCCGCCTCGATGGCAGCCATTATCGGATTCCTGGCATTCCTGATTCCCGGTGCCACCCATATCCCGGAAAACTATTATATTGGAGGGGATCCCCGCATCAATGCCCATGCCTCACTGGCGCTCTTCAGCTACGGAATTTTCGGACTTCTGGCTGTTATTTCGGTGCTCTACCTGATGCAGAACAACAGCCTCAAGACCAAGCGCAACGCGGGCATCTTCCGGTTCCTTCCCTCTCTCATGGATATGGACACCGTGCTCATGCGCCTGCTGATTGTCGCCTGCATCGTCTACACCATTTCCATCGCAATCGGCGCCCTCTACTGGTTCAGCAATCTTAGTGAAATAAGCCTCGCCAAGCTTGTCCTGACCCTGGCCCTGTGGGTGGTCTATTTGCTGGTCATGTTTCTGCGGGCAACCAACAAGCTTTACGGCACCCGGCTGGCGCGGACCCTGGTCCTTCTTTTTGTTGCCGCTTTACTGATCCTCTGGCCGGTGGAGGCCAGCCGCAGCCATGCCCATCCCCATCCAGCGATTAGCAGCGAAACCCTTCCCCCCGACAATGCCGACTGATTCCCCCCGACTCGTCTCCATTGGATGCAACCATCACAAGACGCCCCTCGAAATACGGGAGCGGATGGCTTTGTCGTCTGAGGGCGTCAAGGCCTTGCAAGACCGGCTCAAGGAGCACCCGCAAATCCGTGAAGCAGCCGTCCTCAGCACCTGCAACCGGATCGAGATTTATGCCGTTGCTGACAACGGCGATTGTGAGCGCGAAATTGCCGGCTTTCTTGAAGGCATCAACGGATTCCCGGTAGATGAATTTTTCCAGCATGCCTATGTGCATGAAAATCTCGAGGCCGTTAAACATGCTTTCTCGGTCGCTTCCGGACTGGACTCACAGATGGTCGGGGAAACGCAAATCCTCGGGCAGATGAAGAACTCCTATGCCGCCGCCATCGAGGACAAGACGGTGGGCCCGGTGCTGCACCGCTTTTTCCAGAAGTCCTTCCAGGCAGCCAAGTGGGCCCGGACGGAGACGAAAATTGGCAGCGGCCAGGTTAGCCTTGGCAATGTCGCGGTCGAGTTGGCGACCCGTATTTTTGGCAGGCTGACGGTCAGCCGGACGCTCGTGATTGGTTCCGGGGAAGTCGGCCAGGAAGTGGCCAAGGCATTCCGGAGCCGCGGGGTTGCCTGCATGTCCATTGCCAGTCGAACGCACGAGCGGGCGGAAGAGCTGGCCCGGGAAGTCGACGGCCTCCTCATTCCCTTCAATACCTGGCAGGATACCCTGCCCTATGT
Source organism: Puniceicoccaceae bacterium (assembly GCA_040830445.1). GTDB lineage: Bacteria > Verrucomicrobiota > Verrucomicrobiia > Opitutales > Oceanipulchritudinaceae > Oceanipulchritudo. Next base: position 1,446 of record JBFOLZ010000002.1, on the reverse strand, counting down.
GGATGTGGGCATTTTCGCAACCTCCGCCCCGGACCATATCCTGGATCGAAAAACCCTGGCCAGCGTTCTCGCAAAACGGCCGCGCAAGCCCTTGTTTCTCATCGACCTGGCCATGCCCCGGGACATCGAGGCATCCGCGGGAGACCTGCCCAATCTCTACCTCTACAATCTTGACGATCTGGGCACAATCGCCAACGAGAACCTGGAAAGCCGCCAGAAGGAAGTGGACCGCTGCTTCGCCGAACTCTCGCGGAAGGCCCAGTATACCTGGAAAGGCCTCGGTTTGCAGCGAAGTGCCGCCCACAAGGGCTAGGCACTGACCAGTCCGGTCACCCGCCGGGCCACGGTGGTCGAGGCGGTGCCGGAAAGATGCTCATGCAATTCCTCTGCGGCTGCCGCATATCTTTCCCGTGCCTCACCGGAGCGGAGGCATTCCATCAGGGCATCCGCCAGCTTGTCAGGCCGGGCATCCCCCTGCAGGTATTCCGGGTAGACTTCACGGCCAAGGACGAGGTTGGCAATCCCCAGCCAGTCGATTTGAATCAAGCGGCGACCCATCCAGACAGTCAACGGATGGGCCCTGTAGACAATCGCACCCGGTATGCCGGCCAGCGCACAATTGAGGGACATTGTTCCCGAGCTGGTCAGCACTGCGCTGGCGGTAGTTCCCTCATCCACCGGAATCAGGCGGATCAGCCCCTGGGACACTTGCTGCCTCTCAAGTTCACTTTCCAAAATTGTGCGGATGGAATCCTCGGGATAAAGGCACACACATGGCTTCTGCCCCCCGGCTTCCTGGTATTGTCGGATCGCCTGCACCATAACAGGGAAAATACGGCTCACTGCCTGCCGGCGGCTGCCGGGAAGTAGGAGCAAGGGACCCTCGGAATCATAGCATATCGGATTTTCATAGCCCTCCCTGACAAAGGGATGCCCGACAAACTCCACCGTCAGGTCCGTGTCCTTGTAGCAATCCAGCTCGAACGGAAAGATCACCCCAAGCTCATCGAGAATCTTGGCCATCTTGAAACGCCGACCCGCTTTCCAGGCCCAGATTTGCGGGGAAACGTATTGGTACACTGCCACCCGGCCACCTCCCTTGCGGCTCAATCCCCGCTTTTGCAGGGCCTCAGCCAGGCGCAGGTTGAAACCGGGATAATCCACGAGGATAACCACCTTCGGGGAATGGGTTTCCACCCAGTCCAGGACCGCATTGAAGAGCCGTTTGAATTCTCCATAATGACGCAGTACTTCCACCAACCCGACGACCGAATCCTTCGTCAGGTCGTGCAGCAACTGGACGCCGGCCTTCTCCAGTGCCGGTCCCCCGACTGCCGCCAACCCCCAATCCGGATGCTGCTCCTGCAACTCCCGGGCAATCAGGGCGGCGTGCTGGTCACCCGAATGCTCGCCCGCCACAAACAGGACATCCGCTTCCCGGGGCGG
>JBFOLZ010000001.1:0-81195 GCA_040830445.1 Puniceicoccaceae bacterium | reverse complement strand
GTTCTCCGCATCAGGGGAGCGGCACAAGGGGACCACAAATCGGAGCAGTCCCATATCGCCAACTATTGGTCCTGCTTTTCCTACACGGCGACCCCTGCCGGCCGCTGGAACGACATTTTGTCCGGGATATTTAGCACCGCGGATGAGAGGGACTTGCGCAAGGTAGCCCGGTTTTATGCGATCCTGAATGTGGCCTTGGCGGATGCCGGCCTCGCGGCATGGGATAGCAAGTACCACTACGAATTCTGGCGCCCCATCCAGGCCATCCGCCAAGCCGGGGCCGATGGCAACCCCCTCACTGAGCCGGATGAAGAATGGATATCCCTGTTGGAGTCCCCGCCGCATCCGGAATACGTTTCCGGGCACAGTGCCTTCAGCGGAGCGGGTGCGGCTGCCTTGGCCGCGCTCTTCGGCTCCGATACCGTCCATTTTGTTTCGCACAATCCGGATTACCCGGACCAGGACCGCCATTACACGTCCCTATGGGCCTGCGCCGAGGAATGTGGAATGAGCCGCATCTATGGCGGCATTCATTTCAGCTTCTCCAACCGCGAGGGACTCAAGCTGGGCAGGCGGGTGGCTGAGTATGTTGTCGAGAATGTGTTTTCGTCCAACCCGGCTGCCTCTTGAATTGATGAAGCTGTCCTTTGCGCTGTGGCTACCGCTTTCCCTTGTCGCATGGTCGACCACCCATGCCGCCTTGGAATGGAAACACAAGGAGCTCCGGATTCCCGCCGAACTTGGAGAGGAGAAACTTGTTGTCGAATTCCCCTTTCGCAATGACGGTGACGAGGCGATTGTCATCCTTGATATCAAGCATTCCTGTGGCTGTACGACGGGCAAGTTGGAGCAGGAGGTCTACGAGCCGGGTGAAAGAGGTTCCCTTGCTGTTACTATCGACCTGCGCAACATGCGGGGGGAACTGGTGAAAAAAGTAACGGTGACCAGCAGTGGCAGTGATGAAGCAACAGATGTCCTCTGGCTTTACACGGATGTCCCGGTGCCGTTCAAGTTGTCTCCGGCAATCCTCAGCTGGAAATCCTATGGGGACATTGTTTCCAAGCGGCTCAAGCTGTGGGTCCACCCGGAGTTGGTCGTTAACCGGGAATCGTTGGAGGTTGTCATCGAGGACCGTGACCAAACAGGGGCTCTTTTCCAGCCGCCGGTCCTCGGGGGTAGTGCCGAAGGGCCGTTATTTATTGATGTTGAGCCAGCAGCGCTGAAAGCACAGAGCCACAGCTACCTTAGTGTGTTCGTTGATACACCTGAAGGACGTAAACTTGCCGGTGAGGCCTACCTGTTGATTCATTAGCCGGACCACCTTCAGGCTGGCTTAAACGCCTGCCGGTGTCCCGTGGGAATAATCCTCGCGGTCGTAGTAGATGGTCTTCGGCATTGCTTCCTCCTTGCTGCGCTCCGTCTCCATGCGCGAGCGGAATTCCTGGGGCGATTCACCGGTAAACTTCTTGAAGACCCGTGTAAAATAGGCGGGGTCCTGGAAGCCGCTGGAAAAGGCAATCTCGGAAATGTACAACTGGGTTGATTTGAGGGCCAGCATCGCTGCCTCGATGCGGATCCGCTGGATGTAGTGGATGAGCTTTTCACCCGTCTGCTTGTGGAAGAGGTGCGATAGGTAATCCGGTGAGCAACGTAGCTTCTCGGCGACGTTCTTGACGTTCAGTTTCGGGTTCGAGATTTGTTCCCGGACGAGCCATTTGGTCTGGAAGATTTTCTCGATATCCTTGTTGAGGTTGGCACTTCCTGCCTCGACGAGGTTGAGGCACATGCCGAGAAAGGCCGTCACAAGTCCATGCAGGATATGGTCCCGGGCAGGTGACTTGGCATGATAGGTGGAAACGATTTGTCCCATCATCGAGGTAAAAATCTCCAGATTGGGCGTATCGAAAAACTCGATGGCCTGGATCTCCGGCCTGCCGGGTTTTATTTCAAAGGCCCAGTGCAGGCTCAGGGTCTTGCTGTAGAAGCCGCAGACGAGGTTGCGGAAGGGCCCCTGGGGATCGCTCTCCACCTCTTCTCGATGCGGAATGCCGGCTGGCATGATGCACATCTCCCCGGGCTTCACGAGGATCCGTTCCCGGGGCATTTCAAACTCCGTGGTACCGCGGGTTTGGAGGAAGAATTCCGGCTTGAAGTGGTAGTGCATCCCGGGATGGCGTTGCATCCGGCCCTTGACGCGGGGAATCTTGAGGGGCATTTGGCCCCGACGGATAAGACGCAAAGTCTCTTCAATGGCAGTCCGCATTTCCCCGCGCTCCTCGAAGTTAACCGGCTTGCCCATGAAGGGGCCAGGGATCGTCTCAAGCGGTTCGGAACGACTTTTCATGAAGGGGTAGGGGATTACAAAGGAGTACTTTAGCTAAGATATATGCAAGCGGGTCTTTTGCAAGGCCGCGTTTGCATCTCCCCCATGGCCTTCCAAAAGTAAGGAAGACCTCCACGCCCCCGTTGGGGGAGGGCGTGGAGGCTGTACCTTACCGAAAGGCGGCCGATTCAGTTGACCGATTGGGCGATAACGCGGAGCAGTCCCGCCCGTTGACGGCCAGTGATCCAGCCATCCCTTTCGAGAGTCTTGAAAGCTTGGCCCAGTTGCTTGACATACTGGCCGTGGTTGTCCGTCGAGTTAAGCGCGGAGCGCTCCAGTTCAAGGACAACATCTGCCAGGGTAGTACCGCTTTCCTCGACCGGCATCCCGGGAATGCTGTTGGGGACACCGGTATCGATACCAAGCAGGACGACGGTCGGGCTCATGTCGGAAAGCGGGTAGGGGTCGACGTCGTCCGTCAGGCCATCTCCATCCGAATCAAGTAGGACCGGCTCATCAGGAATGACCTCGCCCTCGAGGACACCGGAATGGACAAGCAGGTCCATACCGAATCCCGGGGGAAGATTGCCGAAAAGGGAGTAGATTCCCGATTCAAAGGAGACCCCGAATTCCTCTGCGGTTCCCATTGTGACCAGGACATCCCCGGGCATCCAGTTCATCAGGGCCGGTTCGTTACCGGAGTAACTGTAAACCTCGACCAGCTCGCTGCCATGGTAATCCATGGAAAGCGAAACCGCGTCCCCGAGACTGACATTACCAAGGTTGAGGATGAACTGCATCGGGGGCATGAACAATGCCTGCGGGTTGGCTGTCCAGGTAACGGTGTAATTTCCCGTGGCCGGGTAAATGTCCACGGTTCCACTGATGATATCCCCGATAAAAACCGAGGCCAGGTCTCCTTCCTGGATGCTTGAATCCATAAAGGTATAAGTGTAGGGACTCGCCTTCAGGGGAAGGGCGAGGATCAGGCCGACGCCAAGGACGGCCGACAGTTGTGCGAGATGTCGTTTCATGGCGCGATAGAATTTAGGGCTACGGTGGTATGGTTGATACTTTCACCGATTAATCCTTTTCCACCGTCTCTGCACTTCCAATCCCATGGGTCCCGGATCTTTTACAGTGAATTGACAGGATGGGACTTTTTTTCGGCCAGTCGTGAATAAACCCCACCTTCGTTCGTCTTTCGGGGTATGGGACACTTCCGTTCCTCCCCGCCTGGGTCTCTTGGCTCACCGGTTCATCTCAACTACACATCATTCGATCCATGAATAATCTAACGAAAAAGTTCTCCCTCCTGCTCATCTCCGCCTTTGCTGTTGCTTCGCTCAACGCCAGAAGTGAAAAGGCCGCCACCCTCGTTGAGGATGTCATTTGGGCCAACGGGGAAATCTACTCCACAGTCCTCACGACAAACAGTTTCAAGAATGCCCCCGCCCATAGTGTGGATTACCTCTATAACTTCATGATGAGTGGCCTCGAAGGGCAGCGCCCGGTTTCTGATGCTGCACCTGGCGATCAACACTACAATGGTGGCCGCTGGTCGGTTCAGATCGTTGTCTTCACCGAAGTCGGCAAGCTGGCCCATGACCCCGACGGTGACGGTATCGTTAATTTCGAGCTGACCTCCGCGGAAATGGTGCTTCATCACGAAGCCATCGGTCATCTGGAAATCATGCCCGCCAATTTCTACTTCTCCTGCCCGTTGGTAAAGTCGGGCCAGTGATTGTCCTCATGAATCCTCCTCTCAACCCTTCACTCTAACCGGGGCAGGCCCGTCTATCCGGCGGGCCTGTCCACCCGTTCCCATCCCTTATGGAAGCCGCAATCAAACGTAACCAGGAAAGGATAACCTTTACCTCCGGCGAGGACTTCCCTAGGTCATTCCTTATGGGAAACGGCGCGCCAGTGGTAGATCTCGAGAAGGCCGTCCGCGATCATTACAAGGACATCTACCGTTTCGCCATGCACCTTTGCCGGAACCAGGACGACGCGGCGGACCTGACCCAGTTCGCCTACGAGCAGCTTACCCTGAAACACCGGGAAATCCGCAATCCGGAGAAGGTCAAATCATGGCTTAATGCGGTTGTTTACAGGAAGTTCATTGACCAGCGGCGCAAAGTCATTCGCTTCCCCAGTGTTCCCATTGATGAGGAATCGGCAGGTTCGGATGCCGCCACAACCAACCTTTCCGGAAAACTGGATGCCAAGGCGGCCCTGGCGGCCCTGCACGAGCTTGAGGATGATCTCCGCGCCCCGTTGTCCCTTTTTTATCTCGAATCCATCCCCTACAAGGAAATTGCCCGAATCCTTGACCTCCCCGTCGGGACGGTCATGTCCCGCCTCTACCGGGGCAAGGCAAAGTTATACAATCGTCTTACCGGAAACACAAAATGAACAAACAGCGTGCCAAGGAAATACTCAGTACCTACATGAAGGATTCTTCCATGGAAACCGATCCCGAGGTGCAACAAGCCCTTGATCTGGCGGAGTCCGATCCGGAATTACTGGAGTGGATGCAATTACAGGCGGAAGTGGATCCGGTTCTTCGTGATACCCTGTCCGATATTCCCGTACCCAAGGACCTTGAGGCCAGGCTCCTTGAGACCGTGCGCAAGGAGTCGCCAACCGTTGCCAGCACCCGCCCTCCGCGGAGGCTGCGCCTCGTTGGCTGGGGAATCGCTGCCACCCTGCTGGTTTCCATCAGCACCTTCTGGTTTTTGCGCCAGAACGAGGACATCGTCCAGAACCTGCAGCATTCGGTCAGCGGTGTCAGCCCCGACGATTTCAGCCATTTCCGCGATGGCATGGCCTACTATATCAACGATGTTTATTTCCGTCTGGACCACATCACCAAGGATCTCGACTCCATTGAGTCCTGGCTGTCCAACCGGGAATCCCCCGTTTATGAAGACCTGCCCGATGCCCTGACCGCCCTCGACCCCATCGGGTGCAAGCAGCTGCAATGGCAGGGTCTCGATGTTTCCCTCGTTTGCTTCCATACGACCGACGGACGGATCGTTCACCTCTTCCTCCTCGACCGGGATGCCGCCACCGATAGCCAGTTCAGTGGAATCGATGCCGTTGCCCGGTCCAGTGGACTCGAAACGGCCGGCTGGGTTTCCCCTTCCACCGTCTATCTCCTCGTTGGGTCCGACCCCAGCGTCGATATCGAGTTCGCCCTCGGCTGAGTCTGCTCCGGACGTCTTCCGGCTTGTCCGCTTGACCTGGGGTGCCCGGGAGATGGATTGACTTCAGTTGCGAAATTGGCCTAATGGTCGGCGTTAGCCGTATCCAAGTAAACGAAAGGAACCATTATGCCAAAATACGTTATTGAAAGAGAAATCCCCGGTGCCGGCGACTTGACTGGCGAACAACTGCAAGCTATCTCGCAAAAGTCCTGCAGCGTGCTCAATGAGTTGGGTCCGCAGATCCAATGGGTTCAGAGCTTTGTCACGGACAACAAGATTTACTGTGTCTATATTGCCCCGAATGAGGAAATGGTCCGGGAGCATGCCCGGAAGGGCGAGTTTCCCTCCAACAGTGTGGCGGAAGTCAGGAAGGTGATCGATCCGACGACGGCCGAAGCCTGAAACGGTTCATCTTAGCCCCTCAAGGAGCAAAGAGAACACAGATCGCCCGGGGAACCGCCAGTTCAGCGCCCTCCTTGTAGAGCAATTCGCCCGAATCCGCATCGATTGCGAAGATTCCGACGGTGTTTGAGTTCTGGCCTGCACAGAGCAGCCAGCGGCCGGTGGGATCGATGTTGAAGTTGCGCGGCCACTTGACGACGGTTGGTGCCACTTGGATACGCTCGATGAGTCCGGTTGCAGGTTGGATAGTGAAGACGCTGATGGAATCGTGTTCCCGGTTGGCGGCGTACAGGAACTTGCCGTTAGGGTGGATGCGAATTTCCGAAGCCTTGATATCGTTGAATCCGGCCTGTTCCTCCTTTGTCAGGGTGGGGGCGGATCCAATCCTGCTTAGGCTGCCTGCTTCGGCATCCCACTTGAAACAGTCGACCGACAAGCCCAGCTCGTTGAGAACGTAGACAAAGCTTCCGTCCGGGGAAAACTTCATGTGCCGCGGGCCTTCGCCGGGGGAGGCGGTTCCTTGCCCACGTTGTTCCAAGGTTGTTTCCTTTCCGTTGAAGGGGAAAATGTAGGTGGCGTCAGCTCCAAGGTCGGGCACGAGGGCATAGGCTCCCGTTTGATCAAAATAGACGCTGTGTGGGTGCGGTGCCTCCTGGCGTTGCGGATTGACTCCACTGAATGCCTGCAATGCAATTGTCCCGGATCTCTCGCCAATGCTCCCGTCTGAAAGTAGTGGATAAATCACGACATCGCCATCCCCGTAATGCACTGTGACAAGCGCCTTGCCTTCGGGGTGGACATCGAGATGAGTTCCCCGCCCGGTCCCTGTTGGAACTGAATTCAAAGGTTCCAGTCCCGGTTGGCCACTTCGTTCAACAATGCGGAAGCTGGCCACATGGTCTGAACTGACAGAGTAGAGAATGGGCAGGACCGGGTGCCTGGCGAGGAATCCGGGAAAAGGGATTTCCGCGACCAGGCGGGCCTCGCTGGTAAAGACACCCTTGGACGAATTAAAGCGGGCGGCATATATTCCCTTTGAATCCCCGTTACCACCTGTGTTGGTACCAAAAAAGACCGTTTCTGCATGTGTATGGCTCATGAAAATAATAAATAAGGCGATCAGGCAGCGCTTCATTCCAGGTAGTTTGACGCAGGGACGGAGCTTGGCAAGGTTTGGTCGCTTAGCCAGGGCTTCAGGAGTCACGGCTTTTCAGGATGAGGTCGATGGAATCAACCAGTCCCTCGGTGAAGGGCCAGCCAAGCAGGGCGTCCAGTGACAGGAGCTGGTAGGCGATGATGATTAACCAGGAAACTATCCTGAAGGAGAGTTTGGCCGACTTGTGGCGGAGGATTTCCCGCGCCAACCAGGCAGCTGGCCACCCACCCAGTAATTCCAGCAGGTGCAGGCGTCGTTCCGGAACCCGCCATTCGCCGGAACCGGCGCGGATCTTGTCACGCCGGTAGCTCAGGAAGGTAAGCCCGTTGACAACGAGGATGTAGGCACCAATCCATCGCAAGTCCCATCCGGAGTTGAGCAAGGCGGCTATCGGCAGGATCAGCAGTCCCAGGGGGAGAAGGAACCTTCTTAACTGGCTTTTCCTCATCATCGGCGTTCTTCCAATGTGGGATAATCCGTGTAGCCTCGGGCCGAACCCTCCGCATTGGCCCCGAAAGTCGAGGGATCCGGTTCATTTAGCGGTGCGTCCAGCTCATGTCGCCTGACCATGTCCGGATTGGCTATGTAGAGCTGGCCCCACGAGATGGCGTCGGCCTCGCCGGCTTCCAGCAACGCTTCCCCCTGGGCAAGAGAGAGGCCCTGGTTGGCAATAAAGGCACCACCGAAGGCCGCCTTTAGCTCCGGCCCGAGACGGGGCTCTTCGAGGGATTCCCGTGCGAATAGAAAGGCAATGCCCCGTTTCCCGGCTTCCCTGGCCACATATCCGTAGGTTTCAAGCGATGTTGAATCCATGTAATCCTGTCCCTCGTTCCGGGGGGAAATGTGGAGGCCGACCTTGCCGGCGCCCCAGACCGAAATCGCCGCGTCGACGGTTTCCAGCATCAGGCGGGCCCGGTTCTCAATGGGACCTCCGTATTCATCGGTCCGCTTGTTGGTGCAGTCCCTCAGGAACTGATCGAGCAGGTAGCCATTGGCCCCGTGCAGCTCCACCCCGTCGAATCCGGCCAGCCGGGCATTCTCCGCGCCTTTCCGATAGGCCTCCACGACTCCCGGGATTTCATCCAGATCAAGGGCTCGCGGTGTGACAAAGCGCTTTTTGGGACGGATGATGCTGACATAACCTTCCGGACGGACGGCACTTGGAGCGACCGGCGTTGCCCCGTCGAGATAGAAGGGGTCGGAAATACGCCCGACATGCCACAGCTGGCAAATGATCCGTCCGCCGGCCTCGTGGACCGCCTGGGTGACGAGCTTCCACCCCTCGACCTGTTCCTTCGACCAGATGCCGGGGGTGTCCGGGTAGCCAACCCCCATGGGGGTCACGGCCGTGGCCTCCGAGATTATCAAGCCCGCTGAGGCCCGTTGGGCATAATATTCGGCCATGAGGGCGTTCGGGACCCGTCCGGCACTGGCCCGGCAGCGGGTCAGGGGTGCCATGATCAACCGGTTGGGCAGGTCCCAGTCACCCATCCTCAATGGTTCCAGCAGGCGCTTTCTCTTTTCTTCCATAGGCCAACAATGAGTTGCGGTTGGCTTTTCCGCAAGCCATGGGGCCGGATTCGCCTTCAGGGGACATTCCCCCGCATCGGGAAATTCCTGAATGCCCTTGCTTCCCGATTCGGGTTCAGGTACATAACCTGCCATTCCCAAAACACGCTAAAGTTTAACTTCCCTTTCGAAAGGCCCAATTATCATGTCCAACCGCATTTCCATTATTCTTCTCCTTATCAGTGTAATCATGCTTCCGCTTTCCGCTGAAACTGAAGCAACCGGGGATGGCGGGAAAAAAGCGGACGTGGAGACCCCTGTGGCCATGGAGTTGAAGGCGGTGATGCAAAGCATCCTCACCATGTACCGCTCTGGCACTACGGATGCCGCGGAATATGCGGATTCTTTGGCAAAACTGGATGCCCTCTATGGGAAGATAGATCCAGGGATGCAGGAGGAGCGTTTTTCCGTACTCATCTTCAAGGGCATGGTTTACCAGAACATTCTCGACGACCTCTCCACCGCGCGCCAGGAATATGAGCATATTCTGAGCGAATTTGAGGGCACCGAAATGGTCGCCAAGGTGGAAAAACTGGTCGCCGAGATTAACATGCTGGAGTCCCTTCAGGTTGGGGGTTCATTTCCCGGTCTCTCCTTTTCCGATCTCCAGGGTAAGGCCATTTCGCTCGCGGATTACAAGGGCAAGGTTGTCCTGATCGACTTTTGGGCGACATGGTGTCCGCCCTGCATCGCTGAGCTTCCCCATCTTCTGGAAACGTATCGGAAATTTAGTGACAAGGGATTCGAAATCATTGGTATCAGCCTCGACAAGGACAAGGAGAAGCTGGAGTCCTTCATTGCCGAAAACAAAATGCACTGGCCGCAATATTTCGATGGCAAGGGATGGGACAACGAGCTTTCAAACAAGTATGCGGTAAGCAGTATTCCCACGACCTATCTCATCGGTCCCAACGGGAAAATCATTGCCAAGGACCTGCGTGGGGATGAACTGGAGAAGGCAGTCCGCCAAGCTGTCGAAGCCCTTTAAAAGGGCTGTTTAAAAAATTGGTAAAAGAGCTTTTCCCCAGTTGGAATGGGCCTTGAGGGCGGCTTATAAGCTTGACCCTCGCAACAGATTTCATAGGGTAAACTCCTCAACTTTTGTTGTCTTCATTGTCCATAATCCCGCAGCTGCAAACTTGGCGGGTTCTTCTAATAACTCAAATCTGCTGTCTTATGAAACGGTTCACACACAATCGTCGCTTGGGTGTAGTTGCTTTTTCGCTGCCCAAAATTCTGCTTCTCATTGCCTGCACGGTCCCAACCGGGTCGATCTTTGCCATCCAGGCTAATCCGGACCCGTACATCGCCCATCAGCCAGACGGAACGGAAATCCAGTTACGGCTTCGTGGGGACGAATGGTTCCACGTTGAGCAGGACGTCCACGGCTTCACGGTTATCCGCGATCGGGGTTGGTATGTTTACGGCAAGAGGGACCAGGCTTCCGGTCGCTTGGTATCCAGCGGCCTGCGGGTGGGAGTCGAAAATCCCAAGGCTCATGGACTCAGGAAGGGGGAATTGCCGTCGGCAAAGGTTCGCGCTGAACGAGCCCGTGCCCTCGGGCATCCCCTTGCCAGTGACGGGAGTTCGGAAAGCGCTGGCGGTGAAAGTCCCGCCATGGCCTCCGCGACATCAGGTGTGCTCAAGAACCTGGTGGTGCTGATTCGCTGGTTGGACCATGCCGGGCGTACCTTGCCTTCCACGTCCGACGTGGACATCCTCATGAACGCCCCAGGCGGTGATCCGGTTCTCGCCCCGACCGGCAGTGTGCGCGACGTGTATCTGGAAAACTCCTACGGCATGCTTTCCCTGGAATCGACGGTTGCGGTCTGGGTTACATCCGACAACACGGAAACTTACTATGCCAACGGCAACAGCGGGTTGACTTCACTCATCCATGCGGCCCTCAGGGATGCCCTGACGAAGGTTGATGCGTTCATTGACTTCAGTGAGTTTGACCAGGATGGCAACGGGCTAATCGATTCCATCACCTTCCTCCACTCCGGTTATGGAGCCGAGTGGGGTGGCAGTGATGCCTATGGAACCCCTAACGCCGACCGTATCTGGTCGCACAAGTGGACCATTTCCGGCGGCTGGACCAGCCAGGAAGGCGTAGCTGTCAGTAACTACCATATCAGTCCGGCTGTCTGGGGAACCAGTGGCTCGGCCATTGGCCGCATTGGTGTGATTGCACACGAAACTGGCCACTTTCTTGGCCTCCCCGACCTTTATGACACCGATAGCGGAGCAGGGGAGGGGATTGGCTCTTTCGGCCTCATGGCCAACTCCTGGGGCTTTGACGGTTCCCAAAAGTCTCCCCCGCACATGTGTCCCTGGAGCAAAGTGCGCATGGGCTGGTTGAGCCCGACCGTCATTGACGCTGCCGGTACCTACACTTTGAATGAAGCGGAATTCAACGCCCAAGCGTACCGTATTGATCTCGGCTATCCCTCCGGGGAATATCTCCTGCTGGAGAACCGACAACCGACCGGCTTTGACTGGTCCATGCCCCAGGGCGGCCTTGTCATCTGGCATATCGACGAATCGGCCGGATATAACACCCAAGGCTATCCGTCCGGTGGCAGTTGGACGGGGAGTCATTACCGGGTTGCCGTTCTCCAAGCTGATGGCGCCTATGACCTTGAGCAGGGGCGTGACCGGGGCGATCGCTATGACCCATGGCACGCCGGTGGCAACAGTGAGCTCACGGTCTCGGTAGATCCGAATACGGGACCCTGGCCGAATACGGATGCCTACCAGGGAAACGTCTTTGTTCAGACCAACAATCGCATCTACAACATCAGCCCCTCCGGTCCCAGCATGACTTTCTCCTTCGAGGTTATCGGCACTCCGGATGTGCCGCCTGCTGCCCCCTCTGGTCTTGTTGCAACAGCCGCTTCCTATGACAGTATCAATCTCTCGTGGGTCGATAACTCGACGGATGAATCCAGCTTCAGGATAGAGCGCTCTCCCGAAGGCACGTCATGGAGCGAGATATCCTCCGTTTCAGCCGACGTGACGAGCTACACCGACACCGGCTTGAGTCCTTCGACAACTTTGTTTTACCGGGTGCGGGCTGCCAACATTGCTGGCAATTCAGCTTACACTTCCTCCGCTTCTGCAACCACAGATCCACCTCCACCACCACCTTCCGCTCCGTCCGGGCTGGTCGCGACGACGGATTCCGATGCCGCTATCAGTCTTTCCTGGCTGGACAATTCCAGTGATGAGGACGCCTTCATCGTCCGGCGGACAACCGACAATGTGACTTGGATCGAGGTGGCCACGCTTGGTGTTGGATCCACCAGCTATCAGGACACCGGTCTGATCGCGGACACAACCTATACTTATCAGGTGTTCTCCAGCAATATCTGGGGGGAGAGCGGTTCCAATACGGCCTTCACCACCACGGATCCTCCCCCCGCTTGGGTGGATGCCTTCGCGGCGCAGGATATTCCTGTTTCCGGGTCGGTGCAGGGCAGTTATCCGGACACCCATTCGACTGATGGTATCGAACAAGTCATTACAGAGACGGAGTCCGGTGGCAAACCAAGCCGGCGCCGTTCCTTCGCCGAGCACCAATGGTCCTTCCCTGATGTCCGTGGCGGCCTCGCTATCACCCTTTTCGTTAATGCCTGGGCGCCCGCTAATGCCGAAGGCGATGATTTCCACTTTGAGATCTCCACGGATGGTGGCAATGGCTGGACAGCGATCCTGACTGTTCCGCAAAACAGTGCACCGGGTACGGTCTACTCCGGGGTATTGCCGGGTGGCGATCCGGCTGACATCATCGTCCGGGTTGTCGACGGTGACGGGACCCAGGGTTACCGGAGCCTCGATTCCGTTCGCATCGACCAGCTGTACCTGAGAACGGATCTGGATCCAAACGATTCGCCGCCCAATCCGCCGAGTGGGCTCTCAGCGACCGTTGTTTCCTCGACCGAGGTGCAACTGACATGGTCCGATAATTCGAGCAACGAGCGAGGCTTCCGGGTCATGCGTTCGATCGATGGGACCAGCTTCACTGAAATCGGTGTTGCCCCGGTTGATGCGACCGAGTTCACCGATGGCACAGCCATTCCCAATGGCACTTACTGGTACCAAGTGGTTGCCTACACGGCCAGTTTCAGTGCCGATTCCAATATCGACGGCCCGGTGACCACGCCGGATGGCATCGCCTTACAGGCAGCCGGTTCCAAGAAGCGGGGCAAGGCGGTTGTCGATTTGACCTGGCAGGGTGGCTCGTCCGTCGAGACCGTTGATATTTTGCGCAGCGTCGACGGTGGAGCCTGGGAAACGATTGCCACAGTTCCGCGTGCGGATGGAGCCTACACGGACAATACCGGTCTCAAGGGTGGGCCCATTATTGATTACCAGGTCTGTGCCGATGACAATTCCGTCTGTTCGGACATCGTTACTGTCGCCTTCTGATTTCTCCTGTATCCGTTAATTACCAGGCGCGGTCCAGTTTGGGCCGCGCCTTTTTTCTCCGCCCCACGGGGGCATTACCTTGACTTATTGTGTCCATTAGTAAAATAGCCTTTGCTATGAAAAACGCCTGCTCGCTGTATCGATTTTCTTATGTAATCCGTCTGCTGCTTTTGACCTTTGCCTTTGTTGGGGCTGAAGCGCAGGCCCAGGAATTCCGCACCTATGTCGGGGAAAGTGGGGCCGTCTGGGAAAGCCCGACCAACTGGAATCCGAATCTGGTTCCCGATTCCATCACGGAGGGGGCGCGCATCGAGGGCGCGCTGGTCAATGTCGGGAGTGACATTGTCATTTCGGCACTGGAAGCGCTCGGCGCAGCGAGGATTGTCGTTAACCAGGACAACAGCTTGACCACCAGCACGATGATTCTTGGAGGAACCCTGGACGGAACAGGCACCGTCAGGATAGTGGAAAGTGGGATCATCGGGGGCGGCCAGGGCAACGGCATCGAACAGCTGACCGTCATCAACGACGGGACGCTGACCATCAACCAACTCTTCATGAAGAACAGTGCCCGATTGGAAAACAAGAACACTATCCTCCTGTTCGACGGCTCAAGCGTGGATGACAATGATCTGCTTTCTCCGCCGGTACCCCCGTCGGTCATCAATACAGGTTTCATTCGCAAGGAAGCCGGAACCGGAACCGGGACCTTCAGCGCACCCCTGGACAACCAACTGGAGGTGTTTTGTGGTGAAGGCTTGCTGCGCGTTGCGGGGGGAGGTGTTAACTCCGGCCAATTCCGGACGGAATCCCCCGGGATCATTCGCCTGATGTCGCGGGAGATGGTCTTTGCAGAAGGGGCTTCCATCATCGGGGATGGTGAGACGCGCCTGACCGCGAAGATGACCGTTCCGGCCGATGTGACGGTGCCGGCGAACAACTTCACCCTCGCCAGCAGCGGCTTCATAGGCGGTGAGGGGACGGTCCAGCTGAGTGGAACCTCCCTCGAATTCGAGTCCGGAAAACTGGGGGATGCCGTCCTCGTGCAAGTGACGAACGAGGCCGAGTTGGCGGTCAAGGGAGGTACCCAGACAAACATGGAGGGAACGTCCGAGCTGCACATCAACACAGGGGGCAAGATCGTCTTTGACGAAGCCGGTTCCGCGCTGGTGAACAACGGTACAGCTACCCTGCGGGTCGATGGCAGCCTCGAATTCAGCAATGATGGAGACATCAACAACAACGGTCCTATCAACAATTTTTCGTACCTCACCATCATCAATAACGGTTCCATCACCAAAACGGGCGGTACGGGTGAGTCACTCCTTGTGGCGCGGGACTACAGCGGCAGCGGTACCCTCCGTGTTGAGACCGGGACGCTTCGGGCTCCCTATTCCGGACTAACCCTGACCGGGACCATCGAGGTTCTTGAAGGGACGACCTTGAGGGGCGGGAGCAGCCTGATCTTTGGCGACAGTGCCACCATTCGTGGCGGGGGGACGATTCGGGCAACTACCGTTGTTTTCAGCGGGCCAACCCAGCCGGGCCAATCCATCGGCACGCTCGCTGTAACCGGTAAGGGAGAGCTCACCTCGACCGCCACGCTCGAGATTGAGCTGGGTTCCGGAAATACCTCCGACCGACTTTCCGCATCAGGAACGTTCAGCCTTGATGGCGCTTTGGATGTTTCCCTCGAGGATGGGTTCAACCCGGTTGCGGGCAATGTCTGGACCATTCTCAGCGGCAGTGCAATCAGCGGCACCTTCAGCCAGATTTCCCTGCCGGTGGCGGCTGATGGATTCGAGTATGTCGTGGCCTATGGTGATGCAGCGGTCGTTGTCGCCTACGAGCGGACGGAAAACTTCCGCAAAGCCCTTGAGGCAGCGACCGGTGTAAGCATTTTACCGGGAACCGATTTAATCCCCTTTGCCGGGCTGGATGCCGATGGTGACCGTTTGCCCAATCTTCTTGAGTGGGCCATCGGGACAGACCTGGCCAGCCCCGACGCCAATCCCGCGTTCGAGATTGTCGACTTCTCAGTCGATGGGCCGGTCACTTTCACCTTCCGTTATCCTTACAACGAGGAGGCCCTTGAGGCCGGAATCGGTATTCAGGGAGCCGCTACACCAGAGGGACCGTATGCTGGAAAAAGCCCGTCCAGCAGCCAGACCGAGACCGTGGATGGCATCTCCTACCGCATCGAGGAACTGGTCCTTCCGGTTGAAGATGATTCCCGTTACTTCCGGCTGAGCGTGGAGCTGGAGTAGTCGCCTCAGGGGACCCAGATGGCAACACCGCTGGCCATTTTGTAGGAGGTTGCGGTGGAGCTGCCGACCCCGACGGATGCCCCGCCGCTCCCTGAATAGGTACCGGTACCGAAACCAAGCGAGAAGCTGCCGCCATATTCATCCGTCATGCTTTCAAGGATTATCCCGTTTGCTCCAAGTTCGGCCGCGGCTTCCTTCAATCGTTCGATGGCGACATCCGATTTTTCCTGTTCGGTAAAAGCCATTGCGCCTTTGCTGTTGGCTTGGACCAACCCGATTTCCTCAAAAACGGGGGGCACCTCACGGTAAATCTGCACCGTCGATGGATCGGTGGGCTCGCGCGCCTCACCGGTGACCACAGTCGAGCTGGTCGAACATCCGCCAAATAGCAGTAGTGTTGCCAACCCAATCCCGGCGAGGATGGGAAACCGCAATAGACCGGACTCACATCCGAGTGGCGTTCGAGACGAAGGGTGCGCCATCTATTCGAGGTATTTTCTGGCTTCCGTTTCCAGGGTCTGCCAGGCGCTGATGAGGGCGCCGCGGGCCAGTTCCCAGGTATCCGGGGAGGACGTCCTCACGGTATCCAGTGCCTCGACTGCCGTCTTGACCGCCCCCTGCCAGCCACTGTCTCCAAGGCTGGCTAGACCGGTTATGCCCTTGTCCATGACAGCCTTCGAAAGTTGATCCTTCAAGGCGTCGATTTGCGGAGCTGCCCATGCAAGGAGCTTTTCCTTGTCGTCATAGGGGATGGAGGAGACATCGTTCCAGGAAAGGTTGGTCCAATCGACTGAGCTGGCCACTGCCATGGCGGCCTCCTTGATCTCGGGCATGGCCGAGGTGATGGTTTCTTCCGCTTCGGGCACCACGGAAGCAACAGCGGCTTCCGCTTCTGGTGCACTGACTTCGGCGGCTTCCTCGGCCTCCGGCATGGCGGCTTTGACTGTTTCCTCAACCTGGGCAGTCAGCGATGAGACCAGGGAAGAGGCGGACTCAGCAGCCGGTTCGGCCTCCTCGGCCACAGGTGCTTCCGCGGCGGTTTCGACAACGGGTGCTTCAGGGGGGGTGGCAGCTACGGTGGAGGGTGTTTCTTCCTTCTTGCCGCATCCTGACAGGACGGCGGCAGCAATCAAAAGGGCAAGCGCTAGATTCTTCATGACAGGTTCTTCCATTGAGAGGTTAATCGTTGAAAGAGAATTTCTATCCTTTCAGGGCAGGGAGGTCAATGCTTTGTCGGGTATCGGCCAGACGTGTGGTTTTTCCGGATTCTACATAAGCATTGACCACCATCCGTTAATTCGGCTGAGTTGCGCCAGCACCGTGTTCCTTCACGGCGAAAACCCTCTCATTCTCCAACTTCCAAACAAGGCCCAACCATGATCTCCCTGATCCGCTTGAAACGTGCACTCTCGAATGTTTGTCTGGTATCGGTTTTTCTTTCCGGTGTGCCCCTCGCTGAAGGGGCTATGGGAAAAGTCCCCAACGGGGTGTATTTTTCAGCCGGATACTTCACCAGTCTCATTCTCAAGGATGACGGGACGGTCTGGGGTACCGGTTCCAATGTTAATTATGAATTCGGCGACGGGACCCAGACTCCAGCTTCGGTTTACACGCAACTGGATCACCTCAGCGGGATAACCATGGTTGCTTCAGGAAATGCCTACAGCCTATTCCTGAAAGATGACAAGACAGTCGTTGGGACCGGGGACAACTTCAGCGGCCAGCTCGGTGACGGGACGCTGGAATTTCGAATCACTCCAGTTCCAGTGTCCGGCCTGACCGGGGTCAAGGCCATCGCCGCCTACGATGCCAGTAGCTATTTCATCATGGAGAACGGAACCGTCTGGGCGACGGGAGGCAACAGCACCGGCCAGCTGGGCGATGGGACAACGGAGGATAAGTCCAGCCCGGTCCAGGTGCAGGGGGTCAGTAATATCGAGCGGGTCTCGGTGGGGCAGGCCCATGCACTCTTCCTTGACAAGGATGGCAATGTCTGGGCCACCGGATTCAATACCTTCGGCCAACTGGGCGATGGAACCACCGACGACCGGTCCATCGCGGCGATCACCCAGACGGGGGTGAAAGCGATTTCTGCCGGGGGATACCACAGCCTCTTCCTGATGAATGATGGAACGGTGACGGCGGTTGGTCGCAATAATACCGGCCAGTTGGGCAATGGGGAGTTTGCGAGTTCCGGCGCCCTCATGCCTGTTCCGGGGATGACGGATGTTGTCGCCATTGACGCGGGCTTCGGCCACAGCCTCTTCCTCAAGAGTGATGGCACCCTCTGGGCTGTCGGGAGCAACATCTGGGGTGCACTGGGCGATGGCACAAACGATGACAGGGCGACCCCCTTCCAGTTGCTCAGCGATGTCGCAGCCATGGAAGGCGGTCCTTACTACACCCTCATTCTCAAGAATGATGGTACGGTCTGGGCGTGTGGTTCCAATTACACTGACCAATTGGGTGTCAGCACCCCCGATGAAGTCACGACTCCGGTGCAGGTTTTCAGCGGGCTGACCCTCCAGGGCGCCAACCAGTGGGCCGGAATCTGGGACTATGCCCAGGACGGGGTCAGCGTCAACACGGGCGGCTTCCTCGGCTGGATCGACACCAGCAGCCCGCCGTGGGTCTACATTTATGCGCTTGGCAGCTATGTCTATCTACCGGAGGAATTCGTCAGCGAATCCGGTAGTTGGATGTGGCTCGGGAAATAGATTCCCTCCCCGGTTCCTGCATTTCATCCTGCAAAATTCTGGTACTTGCTGCCAGAACCTGTAAACTGCCCGCATGACTGAGAACATCGGAAACGACATTTTGAATGGCCAGGTGGCCGTGGTAACTGGCGGTGGCCGTGGAATCGGGCGGGAAGTGGCCCGCCAGCTGGCGGCGACCGGGGCCCGCGTGGTCGTGACCGCGCGGACAGTCACCCAGCTGGAGGAAACCTGCCAGCTGATCAGTGAGGCCGGTGGCCGCTGCAGCAGCATGCCCATGGACGTCGGTGATGAGGCCGCCATCAAGGCCACCTTCGCGACCATAGAGTCCACTTATGGCCGCATTGACCTCTTGGTTAATAATGCCGGCACTTCCGGTCCTGACGGACTGCCCTGGGAAGTGGACGCAGCCGACTGGTGGCAGACCCTTGAGATCAACCTTCGCGGTCCCTACCTTTGTGCCAAGGCAGTCATCCCGGGCATGATCAAGCGCAAGACCGGACGCATCATCATGGTGGGCAGCAACATGGCTTTCTGGCCCTTTCCCATGAAGTCGGCCTACAGCTGCAGTAAGGCGGCACTGGTACGGCTGGGCGACAACCTCGCCGAGGCCCTTCACGAACAGGGGATTTCCGTCTTCACCATCAGTCCGGGACTGGTCAAGACCGAGATGACCCGCGAGATACCGGATGAGTTTGTCGCCAGGGCGGAGTGGACGCCCATCGAGAAGTCAGCCGAGCTCTGCCTCGCCCTGGCCTCGGGCAAGGCGGATAAATTGTCCGGGCGCTACATCCATGCCTCTGCCCATGACCTCGACGACCTCATTGCCCGGGCAGATGAGATCCGCGAAAACAACCTCCAGACGATGCGCCTGGTGGAGTAGGGGGCTATCTATTCTAATAGACGCTGGTCCAGTTGCCAGCTGTGTAGTTGTAGAACCAGCGGGGATTGCTGCTTCCAATGGAATAGTATAACCATGATCCTGATCTCATATCATAGATGAATGGATACAGTTCGGCCTTGGTCAGGAGCCAACCCAAGGCGCTGTCATGGAGACCGGCCCATCCGTCCCCAGCCGGGACCGCATAGATCCATTGATGCTCCAGATGATAAATCCATGGGAACGGAAGGTCATGGAACCAACCTAGCCAAGGTGATTCCACCCAATGCCCTGGATGGAGCTTGGCCGATCCCAGTAAGCTGCGGCGCTCAAGGTTGAGGCACTGTGGCCGGTAGCTGAACAATCCCTCGTCAACCTGCCAGGTCAGGACCTCCTCCCCCGTCCACAAGTAGCGATGGAGGAAATTATGGGCCCGGTTCAAGTCGTCGAGATAAACAGCTGGATGACCAAAGAAGGCTCCGGTTTTCCATTGATTGGTGACCGGGTTATAGTGGGCTGCATGTCCCCACGGGTCCCACATGATGATTTCGTAATCGGTCCAGATGACGCAGGGTTCGCCCGGCTTTTCCCGTTCCAGGTTGGGGGTGCTTGCAGTCCGACTCCAGGAATGGCTCGAGGGGTTGTAGATGAATCCTTCTGTAACGGGATAATTGGCAAATCCCCAGACGTACATTTTTCCTTCAATCAGGTAGGAGAAATTTTCACCCCACATGGCCTCTTCCGGAAGCTGGGGGGTGCCCGGAGCTATGGAACTGCTCCATTGCCTGGTCTCAGGATTATAGCGGGCCAGTTCCCGTGGCATGACAAGCCTTACTGTGTACCAGTTGGGAACTTCCATAGCATGCCCACCCCACAGGATCAGCTCACCGTTGTAAAAGACGGCCGCGGGATCCCTCCGGGCTGATGGAGCTCCAAGGGGATTGATGCTTTCCCAGCTATCTGTATCGGGATTGTAAATACCTCCGGAGTTAATATCCTCATAATCGCGCATGCCGCCCCAGACCACCATCCCGACGGGTGTCCACAGGCTCAGGTGCCAGGAGCGTCCGAGAGGCGCACCAGTGGTCGACAATGAGCGCCAGGTGTTGGTCTCCGGATTGAAGGCGCCTCCGGTATTGAGGTCCTTTGCACTTTCGCGGGAGTAATCATCGCCTCCCCAAACCAGCATTTCCTCACCTGTCCAGATGGGGGTTGCCAGGCTGCGAATTCCCAATGGCTCATATCCCGGAAAGCTGCGCCAGCTGTTCGCTGCCGGATTGTAGGCCCGGCCATTGAGGTAAGCGGTGTAATTGCCTCCAACGTTGCTCGATTCGTTCCAGGCCAGCATTTCCTTACCGGTCCAGACGACATATCGGAAGTTGCGGTCCATTCCTGGAGCGTTGCTGGCCTGCGGCCGGGCCCATTCCCAGCCATGCTCATCGCAGGCTGCCAGATCATCCGGACTGATGCCAAGGTACAGCGTTGCCAGCAGTGGTCCGATAATCCTCCAGAGGCCTTTCCTTTGGATACTGTCATCGCAGTAACCCATGGTGTGACCGTATCACAGGCCTTCTGTAATAGCGAGGTTGATCTGGGGCTGCGCTCCTGCCCGTTGAGAAGGTTGTTTCTCCTCCTTTATTGACCGAGATAGGCCCAGCCCCCTGCTTCGCTGACAAACTCCTCCGGCAGGTAAGCCCATTTGCCGAGGGCGTAGATGAAGACCCAGGGCGGGCTGCTGACATCGATCCAGCCAAGGAATTTTCCCGTGTCGACGCTGACATTGTCCTCGGCGACCTCCCAGAGGCCGCTCCAGACGACCGCATCGAGAATCAACCGGTAGCCCATGTTGGAACCTCCTGAGCCGTAGGAGCCTGTCCCGACAATCACGGTGCCATCCCGGCTGATGGCATTGGCAGATGTAATGCTGAATCCGCTGATTGTATTGGTTCCGTCATCACCAAGGAGCATCGGCCCTTGATAAGCATTTTGTTCCCAAACCCACTTGATGGCGAATCGCCTTGAGAATCCGTCAATCCCTTCTCCAATAATAATCGAGCCGTCGCCGCTGACGTCCTTGGCCTCCGTTTGATTGTAGGTTCCCAGGGGCAAGTCCGAGACGTTTGAGCTGGCTCCGTCCCATGTGAATCCTCGCTTGAGGAAGCCCGATGTCGTTCTCACGCCAACGATCAAGGAACCTTCCGAGTTCATCGCCCTCGGGATGGTGTTCAGGTCACTGGCATCATTCCTGGCAGTTGTCATGACCTCGTCCTTCAAGCGGAAAGCGGATGTGTCCATGGATCCGGCAATTATGTTACCTTGATAGGAAATCGCCATTGGAATCGCATCATTGTATGGATCATCCGGAGATAAGGTTGATTTAAGGTCGGTAATTTTCTCAACCGAAAGGTTTTTGAGAATCAAGAAGTGGCGGGGAAAAGGTCCGCCGCTGCCAACCAGCGTTGTCCCGTCTCCGGAGATTGCCCCCACGTAACCCATCCCATCAATATAACGGGTTGTCTCCCCGGCGTTCAAATAAAGGGTTGGGGCAATAGTGACCCCGGCGATGATTTGGCCATCACCCGAAACCGCCTGAGCCTTCCAGGCTTCGGAGGGACTGTTCCCCAGACCCACCATACCAGTCGACTTTTCCCAGCGGAAGCCGGTCTCGAAATTATCATACTGGTTGGTGTTGTCATTAAAAACTGAATCCACCCCGTTTCCCACAACAACGCTCCCGTCATCCGATACGGCGATTGGAACTACCTGTGTAATCTGGGAATTGGGGAAGTTCCCCAAGTCCTCCACTATCTGCTCTCCATGGGTGCACAGCATGCCTGATACAAAGAGGCCTGCGATCACGGCTCGTTTCTGCTTCATCATTTCTCCTCCCTTTTGCTGGTTGCGTTACGCTCTGAGGCGACAACAAGTAATAGCGCTATTGCCCGCGAGTTAGCAATCTTAATAAAATCTATTAAGCGCACTAATGTAAACGCTTGACGGCTACCTTCATGCCTAATAAGGAATTTTCCTATCGCGCAGCGCCGGTCATGGGCGGATGCGCATCACCCCTTCTCTCAAACCCCGAACCAGGAACCTCACCATGAAGATATTCTCCGTGTTCTACGGTGGTGTTAGTTACATCGTATTTTTTGCCTCCTTTCTCTATGCCATTGGGTTTTCCGGGAACCTCATAGTCCCCAAGGGAATTGATGCCGGTGCGCCCGCCAGTCTGGCAGAAGCGCTGGCGGTCAACCTTGGCCTCCTGGCCCTGTTTGCAATCCAGCACACCGTCATGGCCCGCCCGGCCTTCAAGGAATGGTGGACCAAGATCATCCCGGAGCAGCTGGAGCGGAGTACCTTTGTCCTCGCGGCGAGCTTAATCCTGCTGCTCCTCTATTGGCAGTGGCGGCCGATGACAGGAATTGTCTGGAGTGTGGATAATACCATTGGGGCTGGAATCCTTTGGGGCATCTTTGCCTTCGGTTGGTTAATCGTGCTGGTGTCGACTTTTCTCATCAATCATTTCGATCTCTTTGGCTTGCGGCAGGTCTGGAAGCATTTCCGGGGAATCGAGTATGAGCATGTGCCCTTCCAGACAAACAGCCTCTACAAGATTGTCCGCCATCCGATCATGCTGGGCTTCATCATTGCCTTTTGGGCAACCCCGCAGATGACTGCCGGGCATTTGCTCTTCGCCATTGCGACCACCGCCTACATTATCATCGGGGTGCACTTCGAGGAGCATGACCTGAAGGCCTTCCTCGGGGAGGATTATGGCAAGTATCAGGGGGAGGTGCCGATGCTCTGCCCCTTCCGAATCGGGAAGCCGCATAACGCCCCAAAAGACGCAGCAGGTCGTGCCGATTAACCACCCGGCGGCATGGACGAGAGCCACATGCTGGCGCGTTCCCTGGCCTCTTCTTGCTCGATGTAGGTCAGCTCGTTGGCGATGGCCTGCCGGGTCATCCGGTAGCCGGGATTGTCCGGTTCCAGCGTTGTGGCGATGATGGACCACATGGCGGCGGTGACGAGGTCACGCCTTGTCCCGAACCCGACGAGGTAAGCATTGGCCAGTTCATCCTGGGCGGCCACATGGTATTGCTCGGCCGCATAGCCCCACCAGTGGATGGCCACGAGGGGATCCAGATTGACGCCGAGGCCCTCCTTGTAACACAGGCCAAGCCTGTAGGCTGCTTCCACGTGTCCCTGTTCCGCGGCCCGGTTGAGCCATTGTGCTGCCATGACAAAGTCCTGGGCCAGGCCATCGCCAACCAGGTAGCGCATCCCCATACGATACTGGGCTGCAGCATCGCCTTGCTCGGCCAACCGCATGTCGGCGGCGACCGATTCCTCATAGACCCCTCCGGTACCGGCCTTCCCTGGTTCGGTTTCAACCGGGGACATCTGGCTGTGGATCGCCTCCACGGTTTCCTGATCGATCCCGAATCGCCTTGCTGCGTCATTCAGGATTCGTTCCCGCTGGGCCGGACTGTCAATTCCTTTGGCCTTTGCTTGCGCAATACCGGCTTCAACAAAAGTATTGATCTTCCTTTGTTGGCTTAATGGAACATCCACAGCCATGGCTGTTTCCTCGACTGGTTGCACCTGCTTGAACTTGGCCACTGGCGTGCGCTGCCTTGGCTGAGACGACGTGCTCGAATCGGAATCGACATCGCATCCGGTCAACCCCACCAACACAAGGGAGCATACCCCTATAATGCTCCATTTCATGATGGGGCTAGGATAGCGTGGCCAATGCGTGGGGTCAATTCAATTGGCGGAGGGTTCCCGGCGGCCCAGGGCGATTTCCGGGTCGCTGCGCTCCCCGAAAATAGCCCTGGGCTTGGATACCTGCGGCCCTTTGGGCCGCATGAACCGATGGTTGCTCCGGCCCGCATGAACCGGTGGTTGCTCTGTGCCGCATGAACCGGCGGTTGCTCTGGGCCGCATGAACTGGCGGTTGCTCTGGGCCGCATGAACTGGCGGTTGCTGCGGGCGAGGTGGCCCAACGGGCCACCGGTATCCAAGCCCAGGCCTGAGGCCCCCGCGCAGCGGGGGACGACGGCCTGGGATAAAGGGGCATACACAAAATCACAGGCGGCCTGAAGGGCCGCCGGGACTTCAGGCCAATGATCCCGCCTACAACTCCTCCAGCGCCGCCTCCGCCGCCTGTCTCCCGCTGGCCATGGCGGTATTGAGGGAGGCCACTCCGCTGTAGTCGCCGCAGGCATAGAGGCCCTTCTCGATGCGGGCATGGATTGTGGGGACCACCGGCTTGGCGGGAACGGCCTCTGGAATGTGGTACGTCCGCAAGTGCCGCCATTTGCTGGTTTCCGGCCCGAACCAGACATCCAGTTGCTCGCGGACGCGGTCGACCAGGTTGCCCGCCGCTGCGGCCGTGGCATCGACCACGCTAACCGAAATCAATTGTCGCCCTGCGGGAGCATAGGAAGGGCTGACCGCGCTCAGGTTGATCAGGTTGTTGATGGGGCCCCGCTTGTCCGCGTTGAGCACCAGCGTGGCCCGGGTCGGGATCGGGGCCGGGGCGTCAAAATACAGGCTGACCACCTGGTTCACTTTTGCTTGCGGTCCCTCGTGTCCGAGCAGGTGTTGGGCCGCCCTGACATCCGTGGCAATGACGACCGCTTTTGCAGGCAGGTGCGAACCATCATCAAGCTGCACATCCCCCGGTCCGCACCCGAGGACCCGCACCTTCGTGCGGATGGAGCCCTCCGGCAGGCGCGCGGCCAACTGGGCGGGGATTTCGCCCATGCCTTTCGCCGGAACAGCCGCTGAGCCATTCGCAAAATTACGCAGGACGTCTTCCATTTTGCGGACGCTGGTCTTGAGTCCGGTTTCAAGGAAGATACCTCCGAGGAAGGGACGGAAGAAGCGCTCGATCATGGATTCGCTGAAACCTTCTGCCTTCAAGGTCTCGAGGGCAGTTCGTGAATCCGGATGACGGGAAAAGTCGAATCCCCGGAGCCGCATGCGTCCCAGCAGCAACTTGTCATTAAAACTGCCGATGGGGTTGAAACAGCTGAGCAATCCCGCGACCGGCCGTCGAAAGGGGTCCGCCGTCCGGTGCCAGCGGCGGTTGTAACGAACCAGTGCCCCGGGGTAAATGCGCTTCAGGTCGAGGGCTATGTAGTCCAGCTTGCTTTGCGCCTCCGGATAGGCGGTGAGCAGGACCTGGAATCCCCGGTCCAGCCGGAATCCCTCCACCGTGTCCGTGGCCACGCGCCCACCAATGTGCTCCGATGCTTCAAGCACCCGTACCTGTTTGCCTGCGGCATGCAGCGCACAGGCACAGGCCAGTCCGCTCATTCCTGCCCCGATGATGATGACGTCGCTCATTCTTCTGCCCTCAATTAGGTTGATAATGTCTCGGTCGACTATGACCAAAGTCCTTGCTTTTGCCAAGGTGAGAGTTAGTCAGGGCATTGACCGGGTTCGGCCAGAATTCGGGTCGGACACGTTCGCAATAGATATCAAAGGCTTCAAACACCGTCGTAGGGATTGGTTTCTGCGCCACCGCTGCGGGCGAGATTTGTGATGAAAATGCCATCTATCAAGGGCAGCGGCTGCATGAACCGGGTATGGCCCCAGAAGAGGAGGTCGCGGATGTAACCGAAAGGCCGTGAGCTGTAGTAGTCGGTCAATTCAATCTTGCCCAGTTTAAAGTAGCGGGCCCGGATGATCCGCTTGCCGATGACAATGACACGTTCCGCCGGCGTATTGTAGGGCGTCTCCGAGTGAGCCATTTCCTCGATTTCTCCGGATTTGTAGAAGACCGTTGTCCCGTCGAAACCATAGAAGGCGCTGTCGGCTTCCTCCTCTGTTTCCACGATGGTCTTGTGGTCGTCATATATGATTGCCAGTTCAGCTGATCCGGGCTTCAGGACGCGGTTATCAACATCGTCCACAGCCCAGCAGGAATAGTGGTAATCCTTGATGTCGGGTATGCTGAGGTTACCGGGACCAGGATCAAAATAGGCAATCTTCCTGCCCTTGTAACGGTAACCCGTGGCACGGAACCCAGTACGGAATCCAATGCGCTCGACGGGCTGGGCAAAGTCGAATTCCCTGAGATGTTCGATGGCCGTTTCATCGAATTCGAAGGAACGGGTTCCCATGAGGAATCGCCATGACCCTTTGAAGAGGAAAAGAGCAGCAACGATGACAAGAATGAATATGACAAAGCCGAAAATGATTTCGAAAAGGGACACGAGGCCAGGCGATGTGTACCAGGGACCGGGTCCGAAAAAGACGTCGTAAAGGATGGCGCCAATCATTGCCACGAGCATGCATGCGGCATACACCATACCGAATCCGGTAATAATGCGGTAGCCGAGACTGTCTTTGACGGTCTCGGCATCCTCAGCATCGGGATTGTCTTGCCGGTAGCAATTGGCGCAGCAATAGGTCTGGTCGTTCTTCCTGACGCCGCCCCAGAGGACCGTTTTGCCGCATTTAGGGCAGGTCTTCATGACCTTCGGTTATACCATCAAGGGCGGAAGTTGTCGACCCAATTGCCGCCCGGCTGGGCGGGACATGGGCTGCTGAATATTTCCGTTGCCGGGCCCCTGTAAATGCCTGATTATTTGGTATGATCTCCTCTATTCGTCCTCACCTTTTCCTTCTCCTGTGCTGCTTTCCTGTATTGAGCGGCTGCAAATGTGAAAAGCCGGAGACAACGACCTTGCCCCACTGGACTTTCGCGGATGTGGAGTTCTTTCCGGCCGATCGTTCCTTGAACCGACCCGAGGATGGGGTGGTTTTGCCGGATGGCAGCTTGATTGTCACCGACCAGGCAACCGGTCTGCGGCTGGTGAACCCGGACGGGAGCAACCGGCCGTTCGGGAAAATGGC
Organism: Puniceicoccaceae bacterium; assembly: GCA_040830445.1. Taxonomy (GTDB): domain Bacteria; phylum Verrucomicrobiota; class Verrucomicrobiia; order Opitutales; family Oceanipulchritudinaceae; genus Oceanipulchritudo. The sequence continues at coordinate 54,372 of JBFOLZ010000001.1, read as the reverse complement.
CGAGGCAGGCTATGTCCATAATCCGCCGGAGACGGAGGGCTGTGCCAACGGGGTGACAATGAATCCCGCCGGGACGCATCTCCTCGTGGCCGATGTCTTCCGCGGGGGGATTTATGAGGTGGAGATCGCCACCGAGTCTACCCGCAAGGTTTACCAGCATGAATTCGGGGTAAACATGGCCCGCTATGACAGCCATGGAGGAATCTGGTTTACCCAGTCGACCCGCAACCGTCCGGAGCAGAATTCCTCCGGGCTGTGGGAGAGTGTCTGGGTGGGCCGGCCGGATGGGGCCGTTTGTTATGTGCCGCCGGAAGGTGCGGGCGCCGAGCGCAAGGCAGTGTACCTGGCAGATGACTTTGTCTTTGCCAATGGCCTCGTACTGGATGAAGCGGGTGGCCTGCTTTACGTTGCGGAGTCATTGGGCAATTGCGTGTGGCAATTTGAGGCCGACTTTACTGCCGGGACGGCTTCCACTCGTGCGGTTGCCGTGGAGATCAATGTCCCGGACAACCTTGATCTCGACGAGGAGGGCCGCCTCTGGATTGCCTGCCCTTTAAGAAGTGAAATTGTCGTCTTTGATCCGGCAACAGGTGAAACAGAATCTGTATTCAGAATTTCAACACAAAAGAGTGAGGAGTTGATCGGGAAAATTAATGAACGCCTCGCCAATGGAGTGTCCTGGGCGGACCTTGCCCTACCCGAACTGTCCGCCCCCGCCCCGGGGCTTATGACCGGCATGATCCTCGACGAGGAAAGAGGGGTTGTTTATGCCTCCGGCCTTGGCAACGCCCTAATGAAGCTGAAGCGTTAATCCTTTCCGTAAAGCCATGCAGGTCGAAAAACTCAAGTACACCATCTGGGCCGCGGATGCCAGCCGGGCGACAGCGTTCTACCAGTCCGTTTTCGGGGCCACGGTTGAGCGGAAAAATCCCCATATTACGGAACTGGCAGTGGCTGGTGGCCTCATCGCCATCCACGGAGGCGGGGAGGGCAAGCAGACCTGGACCGGATTGACCTTCCAGGTGGCCGATGTTGTTGAGGGGGCGCAAGAGGTGAAGGCCGCTGGGGGCAAGTGCGAACGCGAGCCACAACCGGAAAACGGTGAACCGCCCCATCTCGCCATGTGTGAGGACACGGATGGCAATCAGTTCATGCTCAGCCGCGCCCGCAGCTAGCCAATGGCGGACTGGTACGTCTACATCCTCCGTTGCGGCGACGGTACCTTGTACACCGGCATCACCACCGATGTTGAGCGGCGGCTGGAGGAACATCAAGCACAGGGGTCGAAGTCAGCCCGGTACGTTCGCGGGCGCGCGCCCCTGAAGTTGGTCTACGCCAGGAAAAGAGGTACTCGCTCGGAGGCTGCGCGCGAGGAATGGCGCATCAAGCAGCTGAGCAGGGCGGACAAGGAGCGGCTAATCCGAGATTAGCTCAATTATCCAGGACAATTTTTACGCTTCCCCAAAGAATCGCTCGAGGATGGCGGGATCCTTGAGTTGGTCGGCATGTTCCCGGATGACGGACTGGAAGGCGGGAAGGTCGTGGAGGGACTCGAGGCCGAAATCAAGCAGGATTGCTCCGGTTGTGATTCCAGAGGGGCTGGTGAGAATCTGTTCAATAAGCTGGCAGGCCCGGTCGGTTTCCCCGATGAGAGCGAAGGAAATGGCGAGCTTGTACATGCTATCGAAGTAGTCCTTGAAGTTTCGCGAAGGATTGGTCTGCTCAATGGCCTTGTCTGCCCACGCGAGGGCTTCCTTCCTCTCCCCCAGGCAGGCATGGGCGTAAGAGCGTTGGGCGGCATACCAGTCGGGCCTGAACTGGGCCATCCATAGGGCCATAGTGGACTCAGACAATTGCTTGAGGAAACCCCGGAAGTAGGACCGGGAGAGCGTCTCGTTGCCACTTTTCAAGTAAATCCAGCCCCTCATTTCAGAAAGCTGTCCGGATGAAGCAGCCCATTCATGCTGGATACCCGACATGAATGCGAGGGCCTTTTCGTAATCCCCCGAGAAGTAGGCATAGTAAGCCTGCATCAAGTCCGTCATCGCCTCACTGTCCTGATTGTCCCGGAAAAAGTCATCGAAGTGAATTCGGTCAGCGCTCCAGTTTGCCTGAATCCGGGCCTTCATTAAGTTGTAATCAAAGATGATTGATTCGGGGTTATCCTGAAGGGCGACATTGCCTGACTGAACTGCCGCGATGGTAGTGTCGATGAAAGTGAGGGCTTCCTCGTAGAGCCCGTTCAGGGTGTAGGCCTGGGACCAGAACCAGGTTACGCCGGAGAAAACCGTCAATTTCTCCTCCTTGGCCTGCTCGACAATCTCGAGGGCGGCAGCATGTTGACCGGTTGTATAAAGCGCCTCCAACAAGGCATAGTAGGTATAGACATCGACGACTCCCCGGCTCGTTTTCTCAAGCTGGATTGCCTTCCGGCTGTGAGGAATGGCCTCAGCGGGCCGGTTCACGTACCGGACATAATAGAGGCTGAGATGCTTGTTCACATCGAAGCCGTCGGGATTAACAGTGTAGGCTTGTTTGAGGAAGAGGTAGAGCTCCTTGCGCCAGTCGGGGTCAAACCGGTCCTGCAATCCAAACAATTCATCGGCATAGGAGATGCCCGTCAGTTTGTCATAGGCACCGGGATGATCCGGATCGAGGTGTACTATTTCAGCGATGATCCCCTTGATGGCCTGCGATTGCTCCTGCCAGTCAGCGGCATTGAAATCCCAGAAGCGACCATACCGCTCCTCCAGTTCCTTAACCAGCTCTTCCAGTCGCTCGTCCCGAATGTTTTCGGCTGCTTGCCCCGGTGGGTAGACGGCCTCCAAGGCCTGGTAAACCCGGATGGAGAGTTCAAAGGCAATTTCCTTGTGGAACTGGATCAAGTCCTCCGCTTCGCCCGGATCCCGGTCAAAGGATTTGGCCCAGATATGGTTATCTGTCGAGGCTTCGATCAGCTGCAGGGTCAGGCGGAGCTTGTCACCGATGCTTTGAATGCTCCCCTCGACAATAAAGTCCGCCTTCAGGGCTGCGCCGATTTCGGGTATGCTGGCAGTGAAATCGCCAAAGCGCAGCGTCGAGGTCCGGGAGACCACGTCCAGTGGATCCATCCCGCTGAACACTGTCAGCATTTCGTCGTGAAGGCCTACCGCGGTGACTTCGATGCCCGGTTCCTCGGAAATGATGGTGAAGGGCAGGACAGCGAGGGTTCCAATGACATAGGGTCGTTCCGCCGAGACCGTTTGCCCGGCAGATTCGGGGGGTGGCGGCTCGGACCGGCCCAGATAAAAGACTATGGACAACGTTCCGAAGATGAGGGTAGGAAGGGCGGCGGCCATCCCGATGGCATACCAGTTGCGCTTGCGGTTCAGGCCTGGCTCTTCAGGGCCGGACATGGACCGTTTCACATTGGCACTCTTCCTGACGCCCTCCGGGGTGAGCTCAAAGGCCCAGGCAAGGATCACGGCTACCGGAAATCCCAGCAGGACCATCATGACGACAAAGCGGAACGCCCAAATGGGAATCCCGAATCCGGAGAACGTGGCGGCTGCGACCTGGATAATCAGCCAGCTGACAACCGCGTAAGTTCCTGCCACCCGAAAGACCTTGCGGCGCTTCAACTCCGACAGGAGGGAGGGTCGCTTTTCCGGTTTTTGCTCTGTATCGGGTTCTGCCACTATTGTTTCAGCTGGGCGGTAAAAACTACCTTGTTGCGGGCTTATTCAGGATTCAAGGCATTCGCTATGGTTAGGCAATAGCAAATAGGTCAAGGTCCTATGGAGGGTGGGGTCGTGTGCGGATTGGCGATTTTATGATTCCTTCCCCCGGTCAGCCTGCTATGCTGCCGGCATGCGTGGATTGGCACTTTTATTGAATGTGATCTGGTTTCTTTTGGGCGGCTGGCTGCTGGCAATTGAGTGGTTTATCGGCGGGATTGTCCTCGCCGTTACCGTAATCGGGGTACCGTTTGTCCCCGGCATCTGGCGGATAGCCGTCTTTTCCGCCTTTCCTTTTGGCCAGCAGATGGTCAGCTCGCCCAAGGGAATGACCGGTGCGGCACTGTCGGGCATCCTCAATATCGTCTGGCTGATCTTCGCCGGTATCTGGATTGCCATTACCCACATCCTCGCCGGGATATTTTTCTTTCTCACCATCATCGGCATTCCCTTCGGGGTGGCGCATTTCAAGTTGGCCGGGGCGGCCCTGATGCCGGTGGGCAAGGAAATCGTGCCCAAGCACCTGCGCGAGGCCCGGGACCTGTTGCAGACCGTGCGCTGAGGGAGTTAACCACGGAAGACGCGGAAGATCTCGGAAAGTAGCGATTTCCGAGTGCTTTGGCGGTCGTCGAAGCCTGTTATCTGACTGGCAAAAAGATTGAATTTGGGTCCCGTGAACAAAAATATGTAAAGTATGCTTGACATGTTAAGCACGCTTTACATGTTAAGGGTACTTTACACTAATAATTCGAAAACCCTTAACGGAAAGGAATCCAAAAAATGACAACATGCGATCCCAAATATCGAAACAAGCTGCTGCTGTGGGCGGTGGTTTACTGTTCGACTGTAGCCGCCTCTATCTACGTTTTGAAGACATCCGGCATCGAGAACCTGGCCCTGCAGACGGTCATCGCTCTGGTGCCAATGCTGCCAATCATCTGGTTGATGCAGATCATCATGAGTTGCATGCGTAATCTCGATGAATTGCAGCAGAAAATCCAGCTGGAAGCAGTCGTCTTTGCGGCTGTGCTGACCGCGTTGTTCACGGTGGCTTATGGTTTTCTGGAAAAGATAGGTTATCCCAAACTGGACACGATCTGGATATTCCCAATGTTGATGGTTCTGTGGACCATTGGACAAGCCATTGCCCGGAGGCGCTACGAGTGAAAAACACGCTCAAGGAATTACGTACGGAGGCCGGCTGGTCCCAGGTGGCCCTGGGTGAGAAGCTGGGGGTCTCGCGGCAGACAATCATCGCCCTCGAGAACGGGAAGTATGACCCCAGCCTGAAACTGGCTTTTGCCATCGCCCGGGTCTTTGACCGATCCATCGAGGATGTATTCAATGACGAAAAGGAGGAATCCTAATGTGGTCGGATATTATGGTTATTCTGGAGGCGATTCTCTGGGTCCCATCGTTGTTTCAATTCAACGAGGCGATCGTAATTGCTCCCGTATGCTTCCCGGACCCGTGTCCCCTCATCCTCGCCGAGTAGGTTGACGTAGACCCCGCCGTTGGAGAATTGCACCATGTCGGCGTGGAAGTCGCGGACCCATTGCATGATGCTGGCGTCCTCTTCCCCATCCGGCCAGCCAGCGAGAATGTGGTAATCGCAGGGGGCCTCGCGGTGGGGGAAGGCGGTGGCATCGGAATCGATCCGGCTGACTGCGCCCCCGAGGGACTCGAAGTAGGCGAAGGTGAACGCACCCTGCATGTTGGCAGAGTGCTTGAGGAAAACCGAGATGGCCTCGTCGCTCAAGTCTTTCAGGTAGTGGGAACGTGAATACCAGCGCTGTCCGGGAGGCGTCCCGGCATCAAACACCTTGAGATGGTCGGCCAGTGGCTGGGGTGCGCAGAGGTCCATGATGGGCTCGCCAATTTCCCGCAAGCGCGCGGCGGTTTTTTCGCCCTCGGGGATGTCCCCGATGTGGGCGAGGATGAAATCAAAAACGACCTGGCCGTGCAGTTCTGCCGGAAAGGCCTCAATGGGCGGGATGCGGAAGGTCGCCGGGTAGCAGGTAAACCCCTCCGGGGCCGATTGCATGACCTCCCGGTAGACTTGCATGGCCTGTTCCGCCAGTTCCATGGGATAGATAACCTGGCCGGCGAAAATTTCTGCCGGGACGGGATGGAGCTGGAAAGTGAAGCGGGTGACGATGGCCAGGTTGCCGGCGCTGCCGCGGATGCCCCAGAAAAGATCCGGATTTTCCGTCTCACTGGCAGTCAGTATGTCACCATCGGCGGTCACCACCTCGACTGAGAGGAGGTTGTCCAGCGCCAAGCCGTGCTTACGGGTCAGCCAGCCGCTGCCGCCGCCGAGGGTGAAACCGGCCACGCCAACCGAGGAAACCGTTCCACCGGCCGGCAAAAGGCCATGGGGCAGGGTGCCTTCGTAGAATTCCCCCCAACGGACGCCCGGTTGCACAGTCGCGGTGCGGGCAGCGGCGTCGATATCCACTTCCTTCATGCCGGAAAAATCGATCAGGAGGCAACCATCGGCCGACCCCAACCCGGCGTAGCTGTGTCCACCCCCGCGGACAGCCAGCTGCAGTCCGTTGGCATTGGCAAAGCGGACCGCCAGAGAGACATCCTGTGTCTTCCGACACTGGACGATGACGGCGGGTGACTTGGTCAGGCGGCTGTTCCATATTTGCCGGGCATCTTCGAAGGATGCATCACCCAATTGCAGAATGCGGCCACTCATTTGACTGCTCAAGGCATCATAACTGTTTCCCGTTGTCATGCCTTAGGGGTTTAGCGGCAATTCCCAAGTGACCCAAGGCAAAATTTCCAAGGCTGCACTTCCGATTGCAATTTTCCCGTGAAGGGTTAGCTTGCCGCATGAGTCGGGTTATCCTCTGCACCATTCTTCTCTTTCTCATGTCGAACGCTCATGCATACCAACAGGCATTCCCCCGAACGGAGCCAGGGGAATTCGAGGTCAAGGTTTTGCCCGAAGGCCGCCTCCTCGAGTCATCCGGGGAGGGAAATTACTTCGAGCAGGCGAACAGCTTGTTTGGCCCGCTTTTCCAGTATATCAATGAGCACGACATTTCCATGACCACCCCGGTGGAGGCCAAGATTGAGCCCGGGACGATGTACTTCTGGGTGGCGGATGACCAGGTGGACAAGGCCACCGATGACGATGAGCAGGTCCGGGTGATCGATGTCGAGGAGCGGATGGTGGCGGCTATCGGGGGCTGTGGAGCCTACACGAAGCGGAATTTTGAGAAGGCGCGAACCCAGTTGCTGCGGTGGATTCGCACCGAGAGTGACCTCGAAGTGCTTGGCAAGCCCTATGCCGTTTATTGGAACGGACCCTTTACTCCCTGGTTACTGAAGAAATTCGAGGTCCAGGTCCGGGTCCGACGCCTCCACTGGGAGGGGTGAAGGGGCCGGCTGAAGGCGGGATTCCAACCGTTTTTCGGGTTGCCGGAAGAACCGGGCCGGCGTATATTGGTATTTCCTGAGGAGAGAATATCATGAAAGCTTGCAAGACATGGTTTTTCTTAATGGCCCTTGCAGTAGGCGGTCATTACACGTTGGCGAGTCCGTTTGAGGGTGCCGTTGATTTGGGCGGTGGCAACCGCTACCTGGAGTGGTTCGATTACTTCAATGATCAATTCTATCCATGGGTTTATCACTTCGACCATGGGTGGATGTACAGTGGTGACGACAATCCCTCGAGCCTCTGGTTGTGGAATCCCGGCCTTGGCTGGGTTTGGACCAGCAAGGACAGCTATCCCAATATTTATGAGCAAAACCGAGGCTGGATTTATTACGCCCGGGGCTCTGTGAATCCGCGCTGGTTTTTCGACCGGGCCCCTGAGGAATGGGTCAGCGATGCGGCAGTGGCGGCAAACAGCAGCTACTTCCCGGTACCGGAGGGCTCACAGGTCTTCACCTGGGACTATAGCGTGAATGGTGGCAATCCCGTGGGGGGCCGGGTTGACGATGTCGAACTCTACCTGAGCTTTAACAAGTACTCTGTCCGCTTTTCCGGCAATGATTTGCTGCAGGAGTCCGAGATGGCGGCTGATGTCACCGGACGAGTCCTTGTCGACGGGGTCTATTATCCTGTATTCGGTAACATGGCCGGGGCGGAAAGCAGCCAGTTTGTCCGCGATGCCCTGGGGGTGTACATCGATGACAGTTCGATAAACTTGTCCCTCGCATTCAGTGTCGTTGGCAACAGCTTTCTTGTTAATGCTGCAGCCAATACGAATGTCATTGGTGAGTTGCTGGTCAACCTTCCGTGGCGGGCAGACCTGTACCAGCTCCCCATCGGGACCGTCTATGAGCAATGGGCTTCCAGCGGTTGGGTGTCAGGCACCTATGAACTGTGGGCAAATGACAACCTCGAAGAAAGGCAGAATTTCTCCACACCCTTTTATCCGGCAATCCGTTATGAGTTGATTGACAAGATCCCCCTTTATTTTCTTCAGGGAAGGTCCTACAGCGATGTCGTGGTCATCCGTGCCTCGGTCCACTCCCCGGACCCGTTTGGCGGGCCCTCGGAAGATCTGGAGACGGAGATGTGGCTGGCCCCGGGCGTGGGCCTAATCCGGAGCCGGCAAGAGGAGCCTATTCTGGACGATCCAGTGGAACTGGTTCTGACCAACACCAACCTCTGGTGATCCAGCCGATTGGCTCAGCGGGCTTGCAAAACAGCCCTACTGGCATTCCTTTTCCGGCATGTCCCATAGCACTGCATTCCCACGACTCGTCCTGGCCCTTGTAGCAGCTGGACTGCTGATGGCTCCCCTGACCGCAGCAGCCAAGAAACTCCGTTACCCGAAAACGCCGGTCAAGGAAGAGATCCACGAGTATGGCAACATCCGCCTGCCGGATCCGTTTGTCTGGCTGGAGGACAAGAATGACCCGGATAACGAGGAATGGTTCCGGGCCCAGGACGCCTTTGCCCGCAAACGTATCGGCAAGATGCCCGGAAGGGATGAGCTCTTCGAGCGCATTAAGGAGATCGACGAGGCCAAGACCGTCAAAATTTCCTCCTTCAACCGACGCTTTGACCGCTTTTTCTACCTCAAGCAGGAGGTCGGGGAAGAGGTCGGAAAATTGTATTACAGGGACGGGATAGACGGCGAGGGCCGACTGGTGGCGGATGCTGCTGATTTCGCCGCCTCGGATATCATCCATTCGATCATGGGCTATCAACCGTCCTATGACGGTAAACTGGTTGGCGTGACGATCGGGGCCGGAGGGTCCGAAATTCCGGACCTCTACATCATCGAGGTGGAATCCGGTGAAGTCGTCGACGGGCCCATCCCGAGGGTACGGTCCTATCCCGGCTGGTTGCAGGACGGGAGCGGATTCTACTACACCCAACTGCGGCCGGACAGCCCGGACCAGGATCCCGGCGACCGCTACAAGCGCCAGTATACCAAGTTCCACAAGCTGGGTACCGACCTTGGGCGGGACGAACTGGTCGTCTGGTACGACACCCTGCCTCTTCCCGGGATGAGTGAGGTGGATACGGCCTATCTGTTTCCGCTTCCGGACAGCCCCTACACCATGGCGGTTATTTCCCACGGGGTGGAACGGGCAGACAGTTATTTCGTGGCCAGGGACTTTGACCCGGCGAAGGCGGGGGAGACGGTCTGGACGAACATCTGCACGAAGGAGGATGGCATTGAATCGGTCGATTATCACGACGGCATGCTCTACATGCTGTCCCACAAGGATGCCCCGCGGCGCAAGGTCCTCTCGGCTCCCATTGAGGATTTCGACAAGTCGCGCATCGTGGAGATTCTCCCGCAAAGCGACAAGGTTCTGTCCGGTATCAATGTGCTTGGAGGCAGGCTCTATGTGACGGGAATGGAAGTTGGTATCGATTTCCTCATGACAAAAGATTTGGGTGATCCCGGTTCCGTCTTCAAGATGGTCGACCTGCCGGTGGTTGGCCGGGTTACTATCCTCAGCAATGATTACCGGATGTCGGATCCGTATCTTGCCTTGACCTCGTGGACCCGCGCCTTCGCCTATTACCGGTACAACCCGGAAGACGGTTCGGTGGAGCAAAGCGACTTGCGCCCACTGGGACCGTTTGACGCCCCCGAAGGCATGGTTACCAAGCGCTACATGGTTCCCTCGCACGATGGGGTGGAGGTGCCCCTGACAGTTGTGCATCATGAATCCGTCCAGCTGGATGGAACCAATCCCGCGCGGGTCTGGGGCTACGGGGCCTATGGTATTTCCCTGCGCCCGGGTTATGGGCCGTTGCGGCTTCCCTGGATTGAGCGGGGTGGTGTTTTTGCGGTGGCGCACGTCCGCGGCGGGGGTGAACTGGGCAAGGCTTGGCACGATGGCGGCCACTTGGAGACCAAGCGTAACAGCTGGCTCGACTTGAATGCCTGCGCGGAATTTCTCATCGAGAAGGGGTATACCTCCCGCGGAAGCATCGCTGCTCAAGGTGGCAGTATGGGGGGAGTTCTGGTGGGCAAGGCGATGCAAGCCGATCCCGGTCTTTTCGGGGCCATTGTATCCTCAGTGGGCAATCACAATCCAGTCCGTAATCACCGGCGGGCCAATGGTCCGGCCAATTATCCCGAATACGGAAATCCTCTCGATCCGGAGGAGTTCCCCTACGTCCTCGCGATGGACAGCTACTTTGGCGTGCAGGACGGGGTGCGCTATCCCCCGGTCCTTCTTACCTGTGGATACAACGATACCCGGGTCGATGCCTGGATGCCGGGCAAGATGGCAGCCCGCCTGCAGCAGGCCGACCACGAGGGTGGGCCGTTTTTCCTGCGGGTGGAGTTCGAGGCCGGTCACGGGGGCGTTGCCCGGTCCGCGATTTGGGAGGAACAGGCGGACATCTATGCCTTCCTCTTCTGGGCCCTCGGCAAATGAAGCGGTTGCGCATCTGCCTGCTGGAACCTTGGTACGGCGGATCCCACCGCCGTTGGGCCGACGGGCTGGTGCAGCATTCAAGGCATGACATTGAAATCCTCTCCCTGCCGGCCCGCCACTGGAAGTGGCGCATGCACGGGGCGGCGGTGACACTGGCCCGGCAGGTTATTGACTCCGGGTCGGAATTCGACTGCTTTCTGGCGAACGACATGATGGATGTCGCTGTATTTACCGCCTTGATACGACAAGCCGGAATCAGGGCTCCCGTCGCGGTCTACTTCCACGAAAACCAGATTTCCTATCCCCTTTCCCCGCGGGACACGGATATCCCCGAAGCGCGGGATCTCCATTACGGCTGGATTAACTACACCAGTGCCCTGGTTGCCATAAAAGTGTATTTTAATTCCCGCTATCACAAGGAAAGTTTCCTCTCCGCCCTGCCGGTTTTTTTGAAACGGTATCCCGATTCAGCAAACCCCGGAACGGTTGACACGATAGCGGCCAAGTCGGAAGTCCTGCCTTTGGGCATGGATCTCAAGGCCCTTGATAGTTACCGCCCCCGGAACCAGGAGGAAAAATCCGTTCCCCTGATCCTCTGGAACCACCGCTGGGAGTACGACAAGTGCCCGGACGACTTCCTGCAGATTCTCCTGCAACTGCACCGGCGTGGTCTGGACTTTGAAGTGGCCCTGCTCGGCGAGCGCGGGGTGGAGGAGCCGGCAAGGCTCGCGGAAACGCGGGAGGTACTGGGCCCGGCCATTGTCCATGACGGGCCGGTGGATGCCTTCCCCGAGTATGCACGCTGGCTCTGGCGGGCCGACATTTTACCGGTGACCAGCAGGCAGGACTTTTTTGGCGGCAGCGTGGTCGAGGCCATTTATGCCGGCTGCCATCCTGTCCTCCCCCGACGACTGGCTTATCCCGGGCACCTCAATGATGGCAGCGTCTTTTATGAGACCCTCGAGGAGGCCGTCGAAAGAACAGCCTCCCTCATTGAATCCGGTGCCTGGCAAAGTCCATTCAGGCAGTCAGCGACGGTTGGTCGCTACGACTGGACACGGCTGGCCGGGCAATACGATGCCGCACTGGCGGCTGTTGCATTCCTATCCGATTCCGGTTGCCACAGGCCCTGATTTGCAATAGATTGCTGGGAGTCCAATGAAGAAGGGCACCAGTCTTAGCTGTCTGGCCCGGTGGCTGCTTGCCGGGCTCAGCTTCCTCATACTTTCAACAGGCGGGCTGCCAGCCACATCAGCCGGGAACGCAAATGGTCCTGAGATCATCGATCCCGTGCTGCTGTGGCCGCTCCATATCAACATCCCCTACGATATTGTCCATCTGGTCGAGGCTGATGCCATTGCGACCGTCATCCTGCGGATCGATGAGGCTGGAACCATCATCGACTGGGTTGCCCTGGAGTTACCGCATCATGACCTTGTTACCGCTTTGGATCGCGCCTTCCAGTCGACACGTTTCCAACCGGCAATGATCGATGGTGAAGCGGTTATCATGGACATTGTGGTCACTGTTCCGGTGGGCGAGGTTGGCTATTATGGCATCATCAATCTCGATCCCGCCACCTACATTGAAATCCGGATCAACCGGATGAGTGGCGGGTCGCGAAGCTTGCGGGAATCCCCCGGCTCAGCGCTTGATGAGCCCCTGGAGCTCCTGAGCGAGGGCGTTCCGGTTGTCTATGTCGATGAGGCCGGCAACCGCGTAAGCGGGGAACTGGAAGTGGAATTCTATGTCGATCAGGATGGCGTTCCGCGAATCATCCGTTCCGATCCGGACGATGATCCGTTCCTGAGGGAAGCAGCCCACCAAACGGTTGAGCAGTTCCGCTTCACCCCTCCCCGTTGCAAGGGTCGGCCAACGGTAGTCAAGGCACGCATCAAGGTGCGATTCTAAAGGCCGGCTGCCCGTTGGCAGCGGTTCTTCGTGTTCGCTGGATTGTATTGACTTGCACTTGTATTTGGGTACTATCCCCCAGAGAAAGGAATTATCATGTTCAAAAAATGTCTCCTTGCAGCGGTATGCTGCTTTATTGCTGCGGGAGTACAGGCAAAACCCGGCATCAAGAGCATCGTTGTTTTTGGTGACAGCCTCTCAGCCAATGGCAATGCAGCCATTTGGGCGGTTGACCGGGATGACCCCACACTCCCACCCAATTACCCGTTCCCCTATTACAACAACCGCGCCTCCAACGGTCTCGTCTGGATTGAAATTGCCGCCGGGGCCTATGGTTTTGATGTCAGCCCTTCCCTGGAAGGTGGAACCAACTTCGCCTTTGGCGGAGCGGAATCCGGCGCCGGCCTCAGCGACCAGGACACGCCCAATTTCTGGGCCCAGATCCGTATGTGGCAAAATGCCGTAGCGAACGAAGAGATCCCCGAACCCATGCCCTGGCAATTGTTCACCGTCTGGTTCGGCCCCAATGATTTTCTGCGGATTATCAATACCGAGCAACGTCCCGTAACGCGGGAAGATATTCAAAATTCTGTGACCAACATCGCCAAGGGCATTGTCGGCCTGCACAAGCTCGGTGCGCGGATGTTCCTCGTGCTGAACATGCCTCCGGTACACCTGACTCCATATGGACTCTCACAGCCACCGGAGCTCCAGGCCCAGCTGGAATTAATTGTTACAGGATTCAACGCAGGCCTTGAGCAGGCTTTGAACCGGATTGAGAACGCCCACGACAAGGTGACCATCCTCCGGCTCGATTTCGAGTCAGCCTATGGCGAAGTGCTCGCCGATCCCGCGGCTTTTGGCATCGTTGAAGTATCGCTGCCGGCCCTGGATGTAAGTACCGGCACCTTGGTTCCCAATCCCAACGAATATCTATCCTGGGATGGCTTTCACCCAACAACTGCCGGGCATGCCCTTTTAGCTCAAAAAGCCATGGACATCATTCCGATCGGCTCATGGTGGGGTCGTTCCGTTGCCCGCGGTCCGGCTGGATACGGCTACATGGGCCGCATGGGCTGGGTTGCCGACGAGCACTGGCCGTGGGTCTTCACCTACAGCATGAAGGACGGCGAGTGGATGTGGGTCTATGAGGAGGGCGGCACGCCGGATGGCTTCTTCGCCTATATTCCCAGGGGTTACAAGTGGGTCTTTATCAATGCCATGAGTGGCTGGTACTACGATTACGTCACCGCCTCCTGGCAACCAATCTCACCGTAAGGTACATTAAACGGAATCTCACTAACTCCAAGATTCCCTTATCTCGTTGGCCGCCGCACCCTTGATCCAGGTGCGGCGGCCGTTTTTATTCGGAAAAGAGACCGCAGCAGTAGGCCCACAAGTCGCCCAAGGTAATGGACTGGACCTCCGCATCGAGGGATAGCTGGATTTCCTCGAAAGAGCGGATCGCCGGGGCGGCGGCCAGCTCATCCGGATGGGATTCCGGGGCTGGTTCGAGGCTGAGGGCCCCGTTGCCGCTGACCTGGATGGACCAGATGCCCGGCTCAAGGGACCGGTAGACAATCTTCCCGTAGCTCAGGCCGCTGCCCTTCCAGTCGACCACTTCCCACACCGGGTCGATGCCCAGACCGTTTCCCGGGGCCGTGTTTTCATCAAAGACCCGCCGGATCCAGATGCGCCCGTTCCCGACCAGGTAGTCGACGAAAATCTCCTCCCCGGGATCGTACGGGGTAGGGATGCGCTTCAGTTCCCCCTCAATGGTCCGGATGAGGACGGTCACGCTGTCCCCGGTCACTTCCAGCTCGGTGACGGCTGATTGCCGCACGGCATGGTTGTAGCGGTCCGCGAGGTCGGCGTATTCCGCCGCCATCGACTCCAGTTTGTTACGGTAGATTTGCGAGGTCACCTCCTCGCGGAGCCAGAAAAAGCCGCTCACCACAACGCAGGTGGTGAGGAAGGCGGGGAAAATGTAGCGCGGGAAATTTGGCATGTTGGCAATGTACGGTTATTGGACGATCCATTCCAGAGGATTGTTCAGATACGGCGAATTCCCCGCGGCCTTTCAGGCCGCGTTTCAAAAAAACCCGATGGGTGACCCAGGCCGGTTTGCCGGGTCGCTGCGCTCCCCGCCAAACAGGCCTGGGCTTGGATACCCGCGGCCCGTTGGGCCGCGTGGTGGCGGGGACTTCAGGGACGCGTGGTGGCGGTGCCCGTTTTGGGTGTGCCGCGCTTTTGGGCCGCGTGGTGGGGGTGCCCGTTTTGGATGTGCCTCGCTGTTGGGCCGCGTGGCGGCTGTTCGATTTTTGGGATGATGGGCGAGGTGGCCCAACGGGCCACCGGCAACCAAGCCCAGGGCCGAGCCCCTGCGAAGTCCCGCGCAGCGGGACGAAGCTGGGGCGACGCCCTGGGAAACGGGGTGAACCGACAAAAATACGCGCCCTGAAGGGGCGCGGGGGCAGGCGCACGATGGCCATGGCCGGCGAAATCCCGGCGGCCCTTCAGGCCGTCATTGGTGTTACACCCGGCGTTGACCCAGGCCGGTTTGCCAGGTCGCTGCGCTCCCCGCCAAACAGGCCTGGGCTTGGATACCCGCGGTCCGTTGGGCCGCGTGGTGACTGTACGATTTTAGGGATGATGGCGAAGTGGCCCAAGGGGCCACCGGTAACCAAGCCCAGGGCCGAGCCCCTGGGAAGTCCCGCACAGCGGGACGAAGCGGGGGCGACGCCCTGGGAAACGGGGCGAACGCAAAAGAATACGCGCCCTGGAGGGGCGCGGGGATACCAGATTTGGATGCATTGTGACACCACAATTTGACCGGAACGAACGTTTGCTTGCTGGACCGCGGTTAGCGAACACTTCTTGTCGTGCCCCAGTCCCTTGCCCGCATCTATGTCCATCTGGTATTCTCGACCAAGCATCGAACCCGCTGCCTCCCGGATGCGATTCGGCCGGAGCTGCACGCCTACATGGGAGGTATCCTCAGGGACACCGGATGTCCCTCGATCGCCATCAACTCCGAACCGGACCATGCCCACATCCTTTTTCAACTGGGACGAACGGTCGACGTGGCATCGGTCGTGAACCAGGTCAAAAAGGGATCAACCCGCTTCCTTCGCCCCCGACTACCGGGAATGGTGCCGTTTTCTTGGCAACTCGGATATGGGGCGTTCTCAATTGGATGCCGGGAGGTGGAACCCGTTATCCACTACATTGCGAAGCAGCGTCAGCACCATCGCCGTGATACCTATGAGGACGAATTCCGCCGTTTGTGCAGGGAATACGATGTTGCCCTAGACGAACGTTATGCCTGGGATTAGTGTTCAGCCACCTCCGGCAGCAGGTCCTCGATCTCCCGGGGGAACATCGGCCGACCGCGCTCGTTCATGGCGGAAGTGATGACCCGTGCCTGGATGCATGTCTTGTCATCGCTGAGCCGGACAATCTCCTGTACAAACGCGAAGCGGATGCGTGAGACCCGCTCCAGCCGCAGGTCCACCCGGTAGCGATCGCCGCTTTTCAGGGGACTCCGGTAATCAATCTCGATCCGGACCACGATGAGGAAAATGCCCCGGGCCGTCACTTCGGCAAAGTCGATTCCCTTGTCCTTGAGGAACTGGTGCCGGGCATGTTCGAGATAGTTCTGGTAAGTGGCGTTGTTGACAATGCCCTGCAGGTCGCATTCATAATCGCGGACCTCCGATTCCCAACTGAACATGACCTCTTCCATAAAGCCACAGGTTGGGGACTCGCATCCCCAGCGGCAAGCGAAAGCACTCCCGCCAGCCGGGCTGGCTAATTTCCGCCCTTCCGGTGGCCAGTTTTGGCCAGTTCCTGCGCGGCACTCCCGTCCTGTCCACCTAATGTTGCCAATGGAGCCGATTGGCTCGTTTCCTGCTTGGAGGGAAAGGTTTTTCACTAACACCGTTCAACCATCAAAGACACCAGTATGATGAAATCCTTGTTGAAACCAACAATGCTGGCCACTGCATTGGCCACTCTCCCTTCGGCCCTGAAGGCCGAGGAATTGATTGAAATTCCGACGATCAATACCGGCGACACCGCCTGGATGATTGTTGCCTGTGCCCTCGTGCTCTTCATGACGCTGCCCGGTCTGGCCCTTTTCTACGGCGGCCTGGTCCGCGCCAAGAACGTGCTCAGCGTGCTCATGCACTGCATGGCCATGGCCGGGGTGATGTCCCTCCTGTGGCTGGCCTTTGGCTACAGTCTGGCCTTCTCGGAAGGTCCGGGCGGACTCAATAAATTTATCGGAGGGCTCGATTTCGCCTTCCTGAAGCACATGTCCGTCGACACCGTCAGCGGGACGATTCCGGAAGCGGTCTTCGTCATGTTCCAGATGACCTTTATCATTATCACGCCGGCCCTTGTGGTGGGTGCCTTCGCCGAGCGGATGAAGTTCAGCGCCATGCTGCTTTTCCTCCTTATCTGGAGCATCTTTTCCTACCTCCCGATCTGTCACATGGCCTGGGGTGGGGGTCTTTTCCACGATTGGGGCGTCCTTGACTTCGCCGGCGGTACGGTTGTCCACATTAATGCCGGGATTGCCGGCCTCGTCTCCTGTATCATGCTCGGCAAGCGGACTGGTTACCCGACCGAGCCCATCAAGCCGCACAGCCTGCCGCTGGCCGTCATTGGTGGCTGCATGCTCTGGGTCGGATGGTTTGGCTTCAACGGTGGTTCCCAGTTGGCCGCCGACGGTGTCGCCGGGATGGCTGTCCTTGTGACCCACTTCGCCACCGCCACGGCCGCCGTTACCTGGATGTTCATTGAATGGATCCGCCACGGTAAGCCGAGTGTCCTCGGGATTATCACCGGGGCTGTTGCCGGGCTGGTGGCCATCACCCCCGCTTCCGGTACCGCCGGGCCCTTGGGCGCCGTGCTTATCGGTTTTGTCTCCAGCGCCCTTTGCTACTACTTCGCCACCACCGTGAAAAAGAAATTCGGCTATGACGACAGCCTCGACGTCTTTGGCGTCCACGGCATCGGCGGGATTGTCGGGGCCATCCTTACCGGCCTCTGTGCCGCCTCCTTCATGGGTGGTATCGGGCTGGATGGCGTTGGCGTCGGTGCCCAGGTCTGGGCCCAGACCCTTTCCGTCCTCTTTACCATTGCCTGGAGTGGGGTTGTCTCCTTTGTCGTCCTCAAGGTGCTTGATGTCACCGTCGGGCTCCGGGTCTCCGAGGATGTCGAGGTCTCCGGTCTCGACCTCAAACTCCACGACGAACAGGGCTACGAAATCTAGGTTTTACAAATTAATACTTTCCTTTCCCGGGCCGCTCCTGATGGGGCGGCCCGTTTTTTCGCCCCGGGAATAATGGCATTTAATTGCATCTTTTTATTTGACAGGGAGGATGGAACGGGCTCTATTATCTGCAATGATGCGATAAAGAGCATTATTCCTTCCCTGCTTAATTAACCCTTTAAACCACAAACCATCCATCGACTTATGAAAAAGTTACTCGCGACCCTATGTCTTCTGTCATTCGCCTTGGGCTCGGCCAGTGCCCAGAACCTCCTTTCCGATCCCGGATTTGAGTCCAATACTCCCGGTGCAGGCGGTGGTATCGGCGGATGGGAATTCTTTAACGGAGCAGAATTCTCTACTGAAGTTGTCCGTACTGGATCGTATTCCGGCAAATTCTACACCAAGGACAATGTTCCTGGTGCCTTCGAAGCGCTCCCGGCAGCACCCGGTGAAGTCTACACCCTGACGGGTTGGGGCTACATGCCGGTTGATTTGGAACCCGGTACCGTTTTTGGCGGTATTCAAATCAGCTACTTCGATGATATTGGTACTGACTTGGGTACAGTTGAGGCTGGCCCTGGTACGGCCAGCGCTGATTTCCAGATGTTCCCAGGTCAGCCTGTTGGTGAATGGATTCCGATGTCGATCACGGCTACCGCACCTGCCGGTACCACGAAGATTCAACCGTTTGGTATTTTCATCGAGTTTGATTCCACCGCGGTCGATCCGCAGGGCTTCTACCTGGACGACATGTCATTGGTACTCGTACCTGAGCCGTCCACCTTTGCCCTTCTGGGAGGTCTTTTGGCCCTCGGTTTTGTCTTGTACCGGAAGCGCAAGTAACTGCCCCGGTCCTGAGTTACCGTCTTTTTCTACTACCCGCCATCTTCGGATGGCGGGTTTTTTTATGGGCGCCCGTCAGGGCGCTCCTGCTTGACCGGCGATGATGCACGTCCCTCGTACACTTGCCGGAATTCCGCAAAATCGAGGCAAAGCTCCGCCCTGGACACCCCTCCGAGCCTAAATGGCGGATTATGCAGCCATTCCTGCATATCCTGTTTATAACGTTGTGAAGATTGCATAAATACGGGCCCAGACTGCATAAATAAAGGGATTGAGCTGATTTTTGTAAAATTAAAAATCGCATCTAATTGCACCAATCGCTTGACATAAGCATTGCACCCCATTGCATTATCTTACGATTCGATTATTCCGATCGAGTCGAGATTAACGTTAATCCCTAATCTACCTAGTCTATGAAAAAACTACTACTACTTACTGCGGCGGCGGCAATGGTCTGTTCTGTTGCCCAGGCGCAGATTAACCTGCTAAACAATGGATCCTTCGAAACGGGTGATACCTCAGGTTGGGACGATTCATCACCGGTTGGCGCTTTTTCTGTTGGTGCACCGAGCCCGGCTGGAGCCCAGGATGGTTCTAATGCATTGCTAATGTCGGCTTTGGACAACACGGTTCCTTCGGTATTCCAAGGAGCATTCGATGGCTCCTTCCAAATTCCCGCTGTTGAGGGAGATGAATTCAACTTCTCCGCTTACATGCTGACTGAGGATGCTTTTACTTCCACTGGTTTTACTGCAGGCATCATCAAGATTGTTTTTGAAGATAGTGCTGGTAACGACCTCGTACCCGCTTCTGTCAGCATTGGAGCTCTTAACACGGCTAATCCTGGAGCAGAGGGCCTACCATTCCTGACGGTGGATAGCACTCCTGACACTTGGATTTTCTCTGAGACCCAAGCCGTTGCTCCAGCAAATACTGCCAGTGTTCAATTCCTCCTGCTAAATGTTAACTTCGGTGGCAATGGCGGAGCAGGTGTTGACATGTATTTTGACAACGCATTTGCATACCAAGTCCCCGAGCCGTCAACCTATGCATTACTGTTCGGTTTCGGCGCCTTGGGCTTTGTCCTGTATCGTCGCCGCAAGCAAGCGAAGGCTTAACTCGAATTTGGGAATATTCCGTTCCTGATGAACGACCCGCACTCTTCGGAGTGCGGGTTTTTTTGAATAAGTGAACTTAGGGAGTCGGCCCTTCAGGGCCGGTTACGCCACAACCGGTTCCCGCCAATGCGGGGCCCGACTCTTTTTGGACTTAGAACATCCGATCGAACTCGCGGCTGGACTTGGCCTCGTGCCAGCAGGAGGTTTCGCCGGGTGTGGGTTTGATGTGGAGAAGGTCCTTGCCGAGGAGTCGGAGGAGGAGGCCCATGGGGGTGACGAGGAGGAAGAAGAAGAGGAGGAGGAGGACCTTGCCGAATGTCTGGCCGATGTGGAAGCTGACGGTCATGCCGCCGCGGTAGAAGCCGCGGAACCAATAGGGCCGGGCAAAGGCAATGGCAATGGCCAGGAGGGCGAGAATGGCTGTGGTGAGGGAAACGGCGGGCGACAGGATGCCCTGCCTCGCCAGGAGCCAGACAATGATATTGGCCCCCAGTCCCATGACGGCGGTGAACTGGATCCATTCGGAGGGCTTTTCCTTGAGTCGGAGCATGGCTCAATCGGGAACGGGATGAAATTGCTGCTTGACGCCCTCGTGCGGCTGGGAGCTGCGTTCAAGGAGGAAGTTGCCGATGGCGAGGTAGTCCATCTCGGTGTTGACGAAGCAGCGGTAGGCATCGTCGGGCGAACAGACGACCGGTTCGCCGCGGACGTTAAAGGAGGTGTTGACGAGGACGGGACAACCGGTCTGCTCCTCGAAGCGCTTGAGGATGGCATGGAAGTCGGGATTGGTGTCGGCGCTGACTGTCTGGACGCGGGCGGAGTAATCGACATGGGTAATGGCCGGGAGTTGGGAACGGAGCTGCTTGAGGCGTTCCAGTCCGCTGGCTCCGGGCTCCACCTCCAGCCGCTGGTCCGGATGGACCGGGGCGACGATGAGCATGTAGGGGGAGGGGGTCTCGAGTTCGAAGAACTCGCTGACGCGGTCCTCCAGCACGGCCGGGGCAAAGGGCCGGAAGGACTCGCGGAACTTTACCTTGAGGTTGAGGACAGACTGCATTTTCGCCGAGCGGGGATCCCCGAGGATGGACCGATGCCCGAGCGCCCGCGGGCCGTATTCCATCCGCCCATGGAAGCGGGCGACGATTTTCCCCTGCTCCAGCAAATCGACAATACACGCGTGCAGGTCGGCGGTTTCCAGTTTTTGATAAACGGCATTGTGATGCTGGAGGACAGCCTCGATCTGTTCATCAGAAAACCCGGGACCGAGAAAGGCCCCTTGCATGGAATCCGGTTTCTGCACCGTGCGCGGCTGGGGATGCTCCTTGTGCATATGCCAGACGGCAAGGGCCGCACCCAGCGCACCCCCGGCGTCGCCGGCGGCCGGCTGGATCCAGATATTGTCAAAGAGCTTCTCGCGGAGAATTTTCCCGTTGGCCACGCAGTTGAGTGCCACCCCGCCGGCTAGACAGAGGTTGGCCTTGCCGGTCACCTCCCGGGCATGGCGGGCCAGCTTGAGCATGGTTTCCTCGGTGACGACCTGGATGGAGCGGGCGAGGTCCATGTGACGTTGCTCCAGTTGCGTTTCCGGCTTGCGCATCGGTCCGCCAAATAGCTGGTCGAACTTCGTATTGGTCATCTTGAAGCCGCGCAGGAAGTGGAAGTAGTCCAGGTTGAGCCGCAGGGAGCCGTCCGCCTTGACGTCAATTAGGTGGTCGTAAATCCGGTCGACGTACGTCGGTTCGCCGTAAGGGGCGAGGCCCATCAGCTTGTATTCACCGGAATTGATCCGGAAACCGCAGTAGGCGGTGAAAGCCGAGTAGAGCAGGCCGAGAGAGTGGGGGAACTTCAGTTCCTTGAGGATTTCGACTTCATTCCCCTCACCGTATCCAATCGTCGTGGTGGCCCATTCGCCGACACCGTCAACCGTCAGGATAGCCGCCTCCTCAAAGGGGGAGGGGAAGAACGCGCTGGCGGCATGGGACTGGTGGTGCTCTGTAAAGAGGATCGGCGTCTCCGCATCGAGTCCCGGCATTTCGTGCCGGATGGTGCCGCGGAGGTTGAGCTTTTCACCCAGCCAGGGCGGGACGACGCGGGGGAAGGTCAGCCAGCCGGCCGGGGCAACTGCCAGATAGGATTCCAGAAGGCGGGCGAACTTGACGATCGGCTTGTCGTAGAAGACCACCGCATCGAGGTCGGCCTCCGTGAGCCCGGCCTTTTCAAGGCAAAAGGCGACGGCATGGCGCGGGAAGCGCTCGTCATTCTTCTTGCGGGAAAAGCGTTCCTCCTGGGCAGCGGCGACAATGGCACCGTCCTTCAGGAGGGCGGCGGCGGAATCATGATAATAAGCCGAGATGCCAAGGATGTGACTCACGCGGCTCTCCTACATGAACGGATACATCAGCGGGGCCAGCACCGAACCACCGGTGAAGACAATGACCGCTGCCAGGAGGAGCAGGATAATCACCAGCGGGATCAGCCACCACTTTTTCTCCTGCCGGAGGAAGGTTAGGAATTCCTTGAAAAGTTGCCACATGACCCGGCTAATTTCGTCCAAAACCGCCCGGGAGTAAAGGCGGAACGAAGCTTTTAGAACCGCCTTAGGCCGTCGCGGCCTCGGCGGAGCGGGTATAGCGGTCGGATTGCTCGTCGGCGTGGTAGCTGGAGCGGACAAGGGGACCAGATTCAACCACCCCGATGCCCAGTTTGAGCCCGAATTCCTTCCAGTGGCGAAATTCCTCGGGGGTGACCCAGCGGAACATCTTGCGGTGTTCGCGGGTCGGTCGGAGGTACTGGCCAATGGTCAGGATATCGAGGCCGATGTCAGCAAAGTGGCGGATCGTTTCCTCGATCTCGTGTTCCTCCTCGCCAATGCCCAGCATGATGCCTGACTTGGTGGTGAAATCGCGCGACTTGGAATGCACCAGCACCTTGGTCGTGATGTCCCAGGAAGCTGTCTTGCGCACCGGGCGCTGGAGGCGCTTCACCGTCTCCATGTTGTGGTTGAGGATGTCCGGTCGGGCATCGAGGACGGTGTCCAGCTGGTCCAGATTGCCACGGAAATCCGGAATC
Organism: Puniceicoccaceae bacterium; assembly: GCA_040830445.1. GTDB lineage: Bacteria > Verrucomicrobiota > Verrucomicrobiia > Opitutales > Oceanipulchritudinaceae > Oceanipulchritudo. The sequence continues at coordinate 31,564 of JBFOLZ010000001.1, read as the reverse complement.
AGGACCTCAATGGCGGTCTCCGGGCAACGGTAGCGGATTGCCTTGATGGTGGCGGCCCAGACACTGGCACCCCCGTCCTTCAAGTCGTCCCGGGCCACCGAGGTGATGACTGCGTGACGCAGGCCCATTTCCTTGACCCCCATGGCCACGCGGGCCGGCTCGGCGAGGTCCAGCTCGGTGGGTCTTCCGGTATGGATGGCGCAGAAGGTGCAGGCTCGGGTGCAGGTATTGCCAAGGATCATCACCGTCGCCGTTCGACGGCTCCAGCATTCCCCCATGTTGGGACACTGGGCACTCTGGCAGACCGTGTGCAGGGAGGTCCGGTCGACGATCTCGCGCGTCTTGCGGTACTCCGGGCTGGTCGGCAGCTTGGCCCGCAGCCAGTTGGGCTTTCTTTCGTCCATAAACGGATACCGTTTCCCAAAAGGGGCCAAAATTCAAGGCTCAATCCACTTTGGTGGAAGGGCTCAGTCTTTAACCGGTTCGGCCGTTGTCCGGCCCTCGATGAGCTGGCCGCTGATCATGACCTGGCGTCGTTCGGCGGTGGGCTGCTGGGTACGGCGGAGAAGGGTGGCGACGGCGCTGCGCCCGATCTCATCGAAGGGCATGCGGATGGAGGTGAGGGCGGGAAGGCCCTCCGGTACGGGAATGCCATCGAAGCCGGTGATGGAGAGGTCCCGGGGGATGTTGATTCCCCGCTTCTGGAGCGCCTTGATAAGCTCCACTGCCTGGTGATCGGCGGCGCAGACCCATGCCGTAACCCCCTTTTCCATGGAACGGATAACAAGGTCGGGGAGGTCACTGGACGGGATGTGCTGGTCGCGACGAATATTGAGGACAATGGAAGGATCAAACTCGAGATTGTGCCGGAAAAGGCTTTCCACATAGGCCCCGAAGCGGCGCTCCGCCCAGTGGACGGGAATGGAGTATTTCCAGCTGAGGAACCCGATCCGGCGATGGCCCAGTCCCTGGAGATGGTCCATCAGGCGGGAAATGCCCCGGCCGTGGTCGGTGTCGATGTAATCCACATCATCATCCTCGTAATCCTCGAGGAGAGAGATGAGGGGGCGTCGCAGCTTGAGGTTGCTGATAGCGGACTGGTCAAAGGGGTAGAGCATGATGATGCCGAGCCAGTCACTCCAGGAGGCATCCCCGACAATGCGCCGGCTCCGGGGCTTGGGCTGGAAGGTGGCGGGATCCACATAATGCACCTCAAGGGACAGGCCCTCCGCATTCACCTGCTTGCTGAGGCCGCTGATGATGGCCTTGGCGGCGGCTGTGTCCTTCGCGGCCGGGTCCGGGGAGCCGATAAGCACGGCGACCCGGTCCTGCCGAATGCGGACTTCCTCACCCATGATGGTTCGCTGCGGGCGATAACGGTAGCCCAGCTGGGCGGCGCACTCGAAGACGCGGGCCCGGGTCTCCGGATTGATGCGGGAGTTATGCGTGAAGCAGCGGGAGACGGTCGTCCGGGAGAGGCCCAAGAGGTCGGCGATTTGCTGCTGGTTCGGTTTTGGCATCAATGGTCAAGTGCTGCTGGAAAAGGGTGGGTTGCTGCCGGATCAAGTCAACAACATCGCACAGTTGTGCACTGTTTAGGAAGCATCACTGTTCCCACTTTAAAATGAGTAGATCAGGCGCTCGGACAGCCAAACAAGTTCCAGAATTCCCCTTTCAACCGGGCCTTGACTTGTCCCATGAGGGGAGGGGCGTCGCATTCCTCTTCCAGTGAAGTGACCGTCCCGTCGGTAATGCCACAGGGGACGATTCCGGTGAAATGGGAGAGGTCCGGATTCACATTGAGAGCAAAGCCATGGTAGGTAACCCAGGTCTTCACCGCGACCCCGATGGCGGCGATCTTCCGCTCCTCAATCCAGATACCGGTCTTGCCCTCCCGACGGTCCGCAGTAATGCCAAAATGTGCCACCGTGCGGATGAGGACCTCCTCAAGGTCCCGCAAGTAGGCATGCAGGTCCCGCTTTTCCTGAAGGCTGACAATGGGATAGCCGACAATCTGTCCTGGGCCATGGTAGGTGATATCGCCGCCGCGGTTGGTCTTGACCACTTCAATGCCCTGTTGCCGGAGCACTTGCTCGGTCCAAACCAGATGCTCTTCAGCTCCCGGCCGGGCCCCGATGGTGAAAACCGGATCATGCTCCGTAAAGATGAGGGTATCCGGGCAATCCCCGGACCGGCGCTTGTCAACCAGCTCCAGTTGCCGGTCCCATGCCTCACGGTAGGCGGTTCGTCCCCAATCGACGGTTTCTCCCATCTCTTTAATGTTCGTCCTCATGACCCATTTGTCAGCACTTTCTTGCTCCTTGCCACAGATACGTTAAGGTATGTCCATGAGACAATTTTTCAAGTTGCTGCCGGTTCTCCTGATTGGGGCAGGGGTCCTGTTTTTTGGTGGATGCAGCCAGACAGAGATTGTCGATGATGGCTCCGTGATCCGCATCGGCAACGGTGGCGAGCCCCGCGATCTCGACCCCCATACGGTTTCCGGTACTCCAGAGGTGAGGATTATCCTGACCCTGTTGGAGGGGCTGGTGGCTTATCACCCGACGACGGATGAAATTCCCTATCCCGGCATAGCTGAGCGATGGGAGACCTCCGAAGACGGGCGGACCTGGCGTTTCTTCCTCCGCGAGGCCAGCTGGAGCAACGGGGAACCCCTGACGGCGCATGACTTTGTCTACTCCTGGCGGCGGGTCCTCGAGCCGGGACTGGGCAACGAGTATGCCGACTGGATGTACATGATCGACGGTGCCGAAGCCTTCCACAAGGGGGAGCTGACGGATATCTCAAGGGTCGGCATTGTGGCTGAGAGCGACCGGGTCTTCAAGGTGGTCCTGCGCCAGCCGACGGCGGATTTCCTGAAAATGCTCCTTAACCACACTTTCCTCCCGGTGCACAAGGCAACGATAGAGGCCCATGGGGGTCCGGGGATCCGCCAGAGTGGCTGGACCCGGCCGGAGAGCTATATCGGCAACGGGGCTTACCGGCTGGTGGAATGGAAACCGAACTCGGTCATCCGGGTGGAACGCAATCCCTACTACTGGGATGCCGAATCGGTGCGGACGGACGCCTTTGAGTTTTATCCGATCGATGATGTCAACACGGAGTTGCGGGCCTTCGAGAGCGGCCAGCTGCATGTCACCGGGACCGTGCCGGCCAACATGCGCAACTATTACAAGGAAACCTTTCCGGAGAAAATCCGTTTCGATCCCTTTGCCGGGGTCTATTTCTACCGCATCAACACCACTCGGCCGCCGCTGGACGATGTCCGCGTGCGCAAGGCGCTTTCCCTGACCATCAACCGGGAGGTCATAGTCCGGCAATTGCTTGGGGGTAATGAAAGAGTCGCTACATCCTATATCCCGGAGGGAACGGGGGGCTATGTCTTTCCGGATGGCGAGGTCTACGACCCGGAGGAGGCCCGGCGGTTGATGGCGGAAGCGGGATTTCCCGGCGGTGAAGGCTGGCCGGGAGTCGAGCTGCTTTTCAATACCAGCGACAACCACCGCAAGATTGCCGAGGCGGTGCAGAACATGTGGCGCAAGGAACTGGGTATCGACATCACCCTGACCAACAAGGAGTGGAAGGTCTACCTCGATACAACCAAGGAAATGGACTACGACATCGCCCGGGCCGGCTGGATTGCCAACCTCTATCCCTTCTCCTTCCTGCGCATTTTCCTTTCCTACAGCCCGAACAACGATACCGGGTTCGACAACCCCGAGTTTGACCGCCTGCTGGAGGAGTCCACCCGGACCCTCGACAAGGAGAAGCGCTACGAGCTGGTCCGTCAGGCGGAAGCGATTTTCATGGAGGTGGAACCGGTCATCCCGATTTACTGGTACACCAATGTCTTCCTCATCGATCCCCGGGTGAAGGAATGGACTCCAAAGCTGGTCAACCAGCGCCCGATGAAGTTTGTTTATCTGGAAACCGAATGAAGAAGACATCCTGCAGACACCTCCTGGGAGCGGGCATCTTGCTGCTGGCAGGCGGACTCTCCGCTCTTGCTGAGGCGCAACCGCCGGACACGCCTTCCTACCTGATTTTCCAGCTGGATAACGACCTCTTTACCGGATCGGACCGCGATTACACCAATGGAGCCCGCCTGGCCTACATGCGGCCGATTGACAAGGAGAAGCTCAACCGTTTCCAGGAATGGCTCCAGGATCTGACCGGGTCGGGGGGTAGTCCCGTCTTTGCTGAGCTGACCTCATTTATCAATGCAGACGATGTCCAGTACGACTGGGGCCTTGGCCTGACCCAGCTCATGTTTACGCCTCAGGACCCTGAGGCACTGGAGGCCCCTCCCGGTCAGCGGCCCTATGCCGGTTGGCTGGGAACGGAGTTCTCCCTCCACGCGAAGGATAGCCAGGCCTTGAGCTCCGTCATTTTCTCAGTCGGGATCACTGGTAAGTACTCGCTCGCTGAAGAGACCCAGGAGTGGGTGCATCGCAATATCAGCAATTCCCCCATCTTCCAGGGCTGGGACAGCCAGATACCAGCTGAATTGACCCTCAACCTGAACTTTGATCGCAAGCATCGAATGGCGTTCCTCAGCGACCGGACACGGGACTGGCTAATTGAGTTCGATGGTTACCTCGAATGGGGCGCGGCGCTGGGTAATTTCCGCACCGATGCCTATGTCGGTTCCCTCTTCCGCGCAGGCTACAACTTGCCGGTCCAGTACATGACGCCCCGAATCCGCGTCGGGAGTTACTCCCACAGCCTCTTTATCCGGGACGGGTCGCGATTTTCAAATATCTCGATTTACGCGTTTGGCGGGTTACGGGGCAGCGCGGTCCTGCACGACATCACCCTCGATGGACCGGTCTTCAGGAGTCATGACTCCCCGGTTTCCTCGGAATCATGGGTGGGCGAGGCACTTGTCGGGTTCGGGCTGCGGTTGGGTCAATTCAGCCTCACTTATTCGCGTACCTTCCGCACCGAGGAATTCGACTCCCAGGAAACCGGGCACCAATTCGGTTCCATCCAGGCCGGGATAGGGTTTTGAATCAGGTACTGGCTGCGAGCAACGCCTCGGCATGCTGCCGGGCGGAGGCGGATGAACGGTCGCCCAGCATGCGGGCAAACTCCTCCAGCCGGGCCTCCCTGTTGCCATTTATGCACTCGATGCGGATGGCTGTCGATTCGTCACCCTGGTCCTTTTCCACTACGTAGTGGTTTTTCGCGACAGCCGCTACTTGCGGCAGGTGGGTAATGCAGAACACCTGGTGCTCCTTGCCCAGCTCGGCAAGCAGTCGGGCAACCGAGGTGGCCACCTCTCCCCCGATGTTGGAGTCGACCTCGTCAAAAACAAGGACCGGGGTTGAATCAACCTCGGCAAGGACCGACTTCAGGGCAAGCATCACCCGGGCCATTTCACCGCTGGAGGCAATCTTGTTCAGGGGCAGGAGAGCGCTTCCGGGATTGGGGGCAAAGGTCATGCTGCAGTCGCAATCCCCGGTTGGTCCGAGCTTCTTCCGGGCGGTGATCTCAATGCCCAGTTTCGGCTTCTTGAAACCCAGGCCACGCAGGAGTTCCTCGCTCTTGTTGGAAAGTTCATTGGCAGCCTTCAGGCGGGCCGAGCGAAGCTTTGCCGCCTGCTTGCGAAGTTTCGCCTCCAGTTCATCGGCCTCCGCCTGGCGGGATTCCAAGGCACCCTCGAGATCACCCTGGACGGCAAGGCGCTCGGCCATGGCAACGCGTTTGGCAAGGACCCCTTCCACGGTTCCTCCATAGCGCCTCCGGAGGCTCATCCAGGCATCCATTTGATCCTCGATTTGCTTGATCTGGCTGGGATTGTAATCCGATTCAAAGGCCAGGGTACGCCATTCCCCCGAGAGATCGTTGGCCTCGATGACCAGCGACTCGACCCGATCCGCCAGTGGAGCCACCGACGGATCCAGTTCAGCCAGCCGGCGAGCCAGGGGAAGGACCGACTGGAGGCGGTCGCAAATGGCCTTGGAACCGAGAAACCGCTCATCCAACTGGGCACAGAGATCGCGCAGATCCTGGGCGGAAGAGACCCGGCGGAAGTCCTGCTCGAGCTGGGCGATGGATTCTTCGGTAGGATTCAAACCATCAATTTCCTCGATCTGGCTTTTCAGGAAGGCTGCTTCCTCTGGCGAGAGACGGGCCTCGTTGCGCAGGCGTTCCATGGCATCCAACTTGTTTCGCCACTCCGTATACCCGAGCCGATAGTCCGCGAGCTGCTTTCGGAGACCGGCATAGAGGTCCAGAAGGGCCAGCTGCTCGTTTTCATGGAAGAGCTTCTGGGGCTCGCCTGGCCCATGAAAGTCAATCCACTTGCGGCCGATTTCCTGCAACTGGGAAAGGGTGGCCATGGCCCCGTTGACCTGGATGCGGGAGGCCTTTCCGGTGGAGACTGTACGCCGGACAAGGAGTTGACCCTCCTCGGTCCTTGGCAGGTCGAGATTCTCCAGGAGAGCATCCAGGGATTGGGTGTCAGTAAACCCGAAGCCCGCCTCAAGCGTGCAGGTGTCCGTGCCCTGGCGGATGAGGGTCTTGTCGGCCCGTGCACCGGACAAGAGGGCCAGTGCGCCCAAGAGCACCGATTTGCCGGCGCCGGTTTCCCCGGTGACAGCCGTATAGCCTTCCTCGAATTCCAACGAGACAGCGTCCATCAGGGCAAGGTTCTCTATTCGCAGGGAGTGCAGCATGGCGGATACGGTTACGGCATCAAATTGCCATCCCCCGGGTCAAGAGCAAGGCGATTTAATACCAGCGAGGGGTTGCCATTCCCCGAAGCTTCGGCTCAATAAATGTCATGAGTCCTAACCAAGTAGTCTTAACTCCACAGAAAACCTACGGCCAGGCCGGCTAATTTGTTATGCAGTACCGACGATTCGGGCGTACCGAACTCCAGATGCCGGTGTTCTCCTGTGGCGGCATGCGTTACCAGGACGGCTGGACTGACAAGCCGCTGGGGGAAATCGATCCCAAGACCCAAATCAACCTTGAGGCTACAGTAGGGCGGGCACTTGAAGCGGGCATTAATCACATTGAGACCGCCCGTGGCTATGGTCCCTCCGAGCGGCAGTTGGGTCAGTACCTGCCCAAGCTGGAGCGGGACAAGCTGATCGTCCAGACGAAGGTGGGTCCGGACGCGGATGCGGAGGTGTTCTACAATAATGTCCTCGATTCGATGGAGCGCCTCCAGCTGGAACAGGTCGATCTTCTGGGTATCCACGGTATCAACAACGAGGAAAAGCTGGATTGGACAACCCGCGAAGGGGGGTGCTTTGAAATGGCCCTGCGCCTGCGCGAGGAGGGCCGATGCCGCTTCATCGGCTTTTCCACCCACGGTTCCGTCAATGTCATCACCCGGGCCATTCAGCATACGGACCACAAGACCGGGGCCAGTTTTGATTACATCAACCTCCACTGGTACTACATCTACCAGGAGACCACAACCTGCCTGCAGGCGGCCAAGGAGAGGGACATGGGGGTCTTTATCATCAGCCCCAGCGACAAGGGCGGCCAGCTCTACAAGGCACCGCCGCTGCTCCAGGAACTCTGCTCGCCCCTGCACCCGATTACCTTCAACGACCTTTTCTGCCTGCTCCGCAACGATATCGACACCCTCAGTGTCGGGGCCGCCCGGCCGTCGGATTTCAACGAGCATCTCGACGCCCTTCCGCATCTGGATGATGCCGCTGCCCTGCTGGAGCCCATCCTGCGCCGCCTTGCAGAGCGATATGAGGCCATCATCGAACCCGAGCTGCGCCATCCCTGGACCCTCGGCCTTCCCCCGATTGCCGAGATTCCCGGCCAAATCAATATCGGCCGCATCGTCCAGCTGCGCAACCTGGCCAAGGCCTACGACATGGTCGATTACGGCAAATTCCGCTATAATCTCCTCGGGAACGCCGCCGATTGGTTCCCCGGCCAGATGGCCAGTCCCGAGCGGCTGGAGAGCGTCCGTGGGGAACTGGAACGACTCTTCAACCGCCTTCCGGCAGGAGGCCTGCTCATGGACGTCTTGGAGGAGGCCAATGAACTCCTCTATGCCGAGCCCGAAAAGCGGCTCAGCGAGTCCTAAGGGGTTGACAAATGGGATTCAATTCCCACCTTTTCCCTTCTTTCGGCAAATCCTGCCGCGGATTTTGGGGGATTAGCTCAGTTGGTTAGAGCGCATGCATGACACGCATGAGGTCACTGGTTCAACTCCAGTATCTCCCACCATCCTTCGCGCCTCGCTCCGCTCGGAGCTTCGGATGGCAAGCCATCTTTTACGGTCAACCCGCGGGTCAAACACTGCGGGTTTTTTTGTGCCCACAGATGCAGGGGCTAGGGAAATTCTTGAGCCGCCGAAAGTATACTGAAAGAATCACCTCACCTTATGAGACACTTCTGGTCGGCATTCACAACGGTTCTGGCGCTCTCTGCCTGTTCGCTCTTTGCCGGGAATGGACAGATTGAAAAGCAGGTTCATGCCTCTCCCAACATCCTGCTCATCATGGTGGATGACCTGAATGCCTATGTGGGCAGTTTGGGGCATCCAAATGCCATAACGCCGCATATGGACCGGCTTGCGGCGGAGGGGGTTCTGTTTGAAGATGCTCATTGCCAGGCGCCTATTTGTGGGCCTTCCCGCACATCGCTGATGACGGGCCTGCGGCCATCCACGACGGGAGTCTACGGGCATATCGAGGACAACGACATACGCAACTCCAGTGAAGCCATGGAGGGAATTGCGTTTCTCCCGGAATACCTGAAGGAGCATGGCTATCACACCATGGGCATCGGCAAATTGTTTCATAAGCACGCACCGGATGGCCTGCTGGACGAATCAGGCGGGAGGGAGCCGGGTTTCGGTCCCAAGCCTGCCGATGGGAGGTACTTCAAATGGAAAGGGGAGGGCACCAGTACCGACTGGGGCGCCTTTCCGGAAACCGATGAAGAAATGCCGGATTATGAATCGGCCCAGTGGACCATCGAGCGCTTGAGCCGCGAATATGACCAGCCCTTCTTCCTTGGAGTGGGGTTTCTCCGGCCCCACGTCCCTTGGTACGTTCCACAGAAGTGGTTTGATCTCTATGAAACCGGCGACATCGTCACGCCCCCCTACCGCCGCGACGATTTTGAGGACATTCCCGACATCGTGTCCCGGATCGATAATCTCCCGATGATGCCGACCACCGAATGGGCCTTCGAGAACAACGAGTGGCAGAACATCATCGAGGCCTACCTGGCCTGCGTCACCTTTGTCGACCACTACGTCGGTGAGATTTTAAAAGCGCTGGAAAGCGGCCCGAATGCTGACAATACGATTGTCATCCTTCTTTCCGACCATGGCTATCGCCTCGGGGAGAAGGGGACATTCGCCAAGCATTGCCTCTGGGAAGAAGGGACCCGCGTGCCCCTGTTATTCCGGGGGCCCGGGATTGAGGCCGGCCGGGTTGTCTCCGGACCGGTGGAGCTGCTGGATTTGTATCCCACCCTGGTGGAGCTGGCGGGGCTCGAACCAAATGCGCGGAATGAGGGAGAAAGTCTCGTTCCGGTACTATGTGGGGAACCGCTGCCTGACGATGCCACCGCCTTGGTCACCTATGGCCGCAACAACCATGCTGTCATTAGCAAGGATATGCACTATATTCGCTGGGAAGATGGGTCGGAGGAACTGTATGACCGCCAGGCGGATCCGCATGCCTTCACCAATGTGGCCGAAGATCCCACTTACTCGACCGCCAAGGCCCATCTGAAGAAACGGTTACCGGAGACCAACCGGCTTTGGGCCCCCGCTTCCTCAACCACCTGGCCGGAATATTTGGTTCGTCAAAGAAAGGAACAGGTGTCAGGCTTGTAGAAGATGCGTTGCAGCTGGTTGTTCGTCTTTCTCCTTTTCCCTTTCCTGCCAATCGCGGTTATGCCCCACCTGACAAACGCTTCCGGGGAGCGCCCGAATATCCTCTGGATTGTCAGCGAGGACAACAGCCCGTTCCTTGCCTCTTATGGGGATCCTTATGCGGTGACTCCGAATCTGGATGTGCTGGCCGCGCAGGGCGTCCTCTATACCCATGCTTTTGCCACGGCCCCCGTTTGTGCCCCGGCCCGCTTTACCCTTGCAACCGGACTCTATCCCACAACCGCCGGAACGGAGGGCATGCGCAGCAGGAATCCCATCCCGGATAATATCCATTTCCTCTCCAGTTACCTGAGGGAGGCCGGCTATTATTGCAGCAACAATGCCAAGGAGGATTACAACACCATCAAGCCGGAGAGCGCATGGGACGACAGCAGCAGGGAGGCCACTTACCGCAACTGCGGCCCCGGCCAGCCCTTCTTTCATGTCCAGAATTTCGGGGTGACCCATGAGAGCAGCCTTCACAAGGGAACTGTTGCCGACCTCCATGACCCTGCCGGAGCCCCGGTCCCGCCTTATCATCCAGATCTGCCCGAGATCCGGAACGACTGGGCCGTTTACTACGACCGGGTGACGGAGCTGGACCAGCAGGTCGGCGACTTTCTTGATCAGTTGGAGGAAGACGGGCACGCGGAGGACACCATCGTCTTCTACTACAGCGACCACGGCGGTGCACTGGCCCGCAGTAAGCGCTTCCTTTTCGAATCCGGCCTGCGCGTACCCATGATTGTCCACTTTCCGGAGAAGTGGCGCCACCTCTGCCCCGTACTGCCGGGAAGTGCGACGGAACGGATCGTCACCTTCGCTGACCTGCCCCCGACGGTCCTCAGCCTTGCCGGGATCAAGCCGCCGGACCATATGCAGGGGCGGGCCTTCCTTGGGAATTTTGCCGACGGGCCAAGGCAATACGCCTACAGCCTGCGGGGGCGCATGGATGAGCGCATCGACCGGTCGCGCACCGTCCGCGACAGCCGCTACCGTTACACCCGCAACTGGATGCCGCACCGCCCCTATGGCCAGTTTATCGAGTACCTGTGGCGGGCCCCGACCACCCGGGCCTGGCACGAGGCTTACCGGGAAGGTCGGGTCACGCCGGAACAGTCCGTCTTCTTTAATTCCGCCAAGCCGGCCGAGGAACTCTACGACTGCCTGGCCGATCCTGACAACCTGCTCAACCTTGCCGGGGATTCGCGGTACGTCGGCGTTCTCGAGCGGCTCCGGGACGCCCTTGACGCATGGATCCTGGAAACCCGCGACAGCGGCCTGCTCCCGGAGGGTGAATTCAGAATCCGTATCAAGAATTTAAGCACAACAGGATACGAATATGTCCGCTCGGAGAACTACCCGGTCGGGGAGCTGCTGCACGCGGCCAACCTTGCCTCGAGCGCGGGCATGGATGACATTCCCCGCTTGATGCAGCTTTCCCGCCACAAGGACAGCGGAGTGCGCTACTGGGTGGCCACAGCCTATGCTCATCTTGACAAGGACTGCCATGAAACCCGGGATATGCTGCAACGGCTGCTTCATGATCCTTCCCCGGATGTCAGCATTGCGGCTGCCGAAGCCCTCTATCAGCGGGGAGCAATGAACGGGTTGGAGGAGGCTCTGGGCCTCGCTTTACGGCATCCGGAGGAAATGGTACGGGTGCACGCCATTAATGTGCTGACCTTCATGGAACCGGATTTTGTCCGCCGCTTCCTGCCCATGCTGCAAACCCATGACGGGGAAAAGAGGGAAGGCAGCGGATATGATATCCGTGCCGCCGACTACCTGCTGGAACAACTATCACCACCAACCAACTGAACTCATGAAATTTGCAACTTTTCTTCTCCTTTCATTCGCCTTTTCCGCGGCCGGCCTCGGGCTTCACGGAGAGGATGGATTCATCCCCTTATTTGACGGGGAAACCTTCACTGGCTGGAAAGCCAGTACGGAAAATCCGGGCAGTTTTGTCATTGAGGACGGGGCCATCGTCACACGGGGGCCGCGGGCCCATTTGTTTTATACCGGCGACCTTGCCCCGCTGAAGAACTTTGAGCTGAAAGTCGATGTCTGGGTTGACCACAATTCCAATGGGGGCATTTACTTCCACACGAAGTACCAGGAGTCCGGCTGGCCGACTGGTGGATTCGAGTGCCAGGTCAACGTCTCGCACAAGGACTGGAAAAAGACCGGCAGCATCTACGATGTCGCCAATCTCGGATTGACGCCGCTAAAGGAAAAGACCTGGTGGACACAGCACATTATTGTCGAAGGGAAAACCATTACGGTACGGATCAACGATGTAGTGGTCCTTCAATACAAGGAGCCCGAGGGAGCAGTTCCCGGGGAGCGCTTTGAGCGCGTGCTCGGGGAAGGGACCATCGGCCTGCAGTGCCATGATCCGGACAGTGTGATCCGCTACCGCAACATACGGGTGAAGGTCCTGACCGATTCGGAATAGCCCTTACAGCTTTTCCTCGGCAAAGAGACGCAGGGCCTCCTTCTTGCCAATTCTTTTGTATCGAAAAAACAGACACCTAGGCATAGGACGGAATCGTGTAGGGCGCGCGCCCGTCCCGGCGCAGGAGTGCGTTGGCGGGTGCGGCCAAATCGCCGTGGAATTGCTCGCTGGCCCCGTCGAACTTCAGCAGCGGCCCGCGAGTCCATTCCAGTTGGGCGGGATTCAGGTTCCATGCCTTGAGTTGCTCCAAGTGGCGTTCATGGGCCGCCACCAGCCATGGATCATCCGCTATGCTGGAGCGCAGTGTCTCATCGCTGACGGTATTCCCGAGGCGGTAGGAAATGTTGCCCAGGTGGCTGAGGCAGCTCGACAAGTAGCCTTCCCTCAAGGGGCTGTTGAGTTCGCTGCGCCGCCTCGAGGCAACGGCGCGGAAAAAGCCGGCCATGTGATCCCCGCCACCGTCACCGGGAAAGGCCTGCATCCGCTGGCCCTCATTGTCATAGAAGAATCCACCGCCACGTCCGCCCCTGAACTGGCCACCTTCACAGGTCACGATAACGCCCACCCGCCAACCAAGGTAACTTGGCGCTGCATCGGTCTGGGGATCAATCGTCAGGTTCCGGACCTCGAAGGTGACCGGAACGCCGTTCAGGCGGAAACTTGTCACCTGCATATTCGGGGTCTCGCCGGCATCGTCCCATGCAAAACGGCCCCCGAAGGAAAACACTTCCTGGGGATGATCGGGATCTCCCAGGACCCAACGGATCAAGTCCATTTCGTGTGGACCCTGGTTGCCGATGTCCCCGTTACCCGTGTTCCAGACCCAATGCCAGTCGTAATGGAATTGAGGCCGGTACATCGGGAGATCATCAGCCGGTCCGAGCCATTGATCGTAGTTGACCGATGCTGGCGGGACGAGGGGGGTGTTCTGGATACCGATGCGGTGGCGATTGCGGTAACAAAGGCCATGGATATGGCGAATCGGTCCCAGTTCGCCGGCCAGGATACGGGGAAAGGCCGCGAGGAGCCCGAGATCGGACCGGTTCTGGGTTCCGGATTGGACAATCCGCTTGTAGCGCCGCGCCGCGGCCACCATTTGCCGGCCTTCCCAAACCGAGTGGCAGACGGGCTTCTCGACATAGACATCCTTGCCTGCCTCGCAGGCCCAGATGGTCTGCAGGGCATGCCAGTGGTTCGGGGTGGCAATGACAACGGCATCGATGTGCTTCTGCTCCAGTAACACCTGGTAGTCATTGTAGGTCTCCACCTTTTCAGACGTAATCGCTTCAATCTCCATGGCGCTTTCGGCGAGGACCTCGGAATCCACGTCACAGATCGCCACCAATCGGACCGGTGGGATATCCCATGGTTCAGACTCGTCCTTGCCCTGCTCAAGGAATTGACGGATCAATTGCATACCGCGGATGCGCAAGCCGACAACGGCGAAACGGACTTCCGACTTGCCAAAGAGGCCACTGCAGCCGGATGCGGCTACTCCGCATGCGGTCAGGGAAGCGCCTTTGATGAAGGAACGGCGGGAAAGGTTCGGAAGGGGAGGCTTCATGTTTCAGGGTACTTTTGCCATTAGCGGGGCAAGGCACCCTATTGGAAAGCTATTGAGAAGTGAATGTCAATCATCGTACCTGTTGAGACTTCCACCAGAGGAGGAAATGACTCGGCATCGTCAGAACAATTGGTAAGGTTTAGCCATGCTACGCGGCTTCGTGAAGAACTGCCTGCCCCTTTTCCTTTTCCCAGCCATCCTTCCAGCTGGCGTGAAGGTCGAGCAAACGGAGGAGGGGGTTCTGGTTTCCACGGACGGGCAACCCATCCTCCAGTTCCAGGTCAAGAAGATCCAACCACCTGAGGGCATCGATGCATTGTATGCCGGCAGCGGATTTATCCATCCCTTGAGGTCTCCCTCCGGCATCGTCCTGACGGATCCCTTTCCGGTCGGCCATTCTCATCAGCATGCAGTCTTCTCCGCGTGGACGCGAACAACCTTCCACGGGAAGCGTGTTGACTTCTGGAACAAGCACCGGATGACCGGCTACAGCGAGGCCGTTTCGGTCGACAAGGTTGGGAAAAATGGTTTCACGGTGACACGCCGCATGGTGAGCCGGGAACACGGCCCCGCCATTATTGAGACTTGGGATGTGCAGGTTGAGGCTGGAAAGGATGTTTTTATTGTCGACATCGCCCTGCGCCAGAGGACAGCAAAACGTGAGCCTGTTCATGTGAGGGAGTGGCACTACGGGGGATTCGCCTTCCGGGGCAGCGCTGCCTGGAACAGTGAGGGTGATCCGGCATTCGAGGCCCCCATGCGCATCCTTACCGGTAAGGGAACGACCAACCTCGAGGAGGCGAACAACGAACGGCCGCGTTGGGTTGCCGCATATGGATCAGTGAAGGGTGAAGTGGCTGGTGTGGTGATGATGGATCATCCTTCCAATTTCAGGCATCCCCAGCCGGTCCGGATCCATCCGGTGATGCCCTATTTTGTTTTTTCGCCGCCAATCCTGGGCTCCTTTGAGATTGGACCGAAGGCACCTTACAGTGGCAGGTATCGCATCATCACCTATGACGGGAAACCGGACGCGGAGAAACTCGAAGAATGGTATCAGGCTTATGCCCGATTGCCGTAAGGGCTTATCCCGCGATGGCTGAATCCCGTCAAGAAGACTCGCCTTTCGCCGGTACATTCGTTTTCTGGAAGGCATGAAGGATGTGATGCTGACCTTGATTGGTCCGGATGCGACGGGAATCGTCGCCCGGACTGCTGCAATTGTCGAAGCCCGTGGCGGGAACTGGCTGGATAGCCGGATGATTCGCCTGGGAGGCTATTTTTCCGGGATCCTGCGTATATCCATTCCGGAGGCTTCCCTGGCGGCCTTTGGAGAAGAGGTGGAGACCTTCCTCAAGGGAGAAGGATTCCAAGTTGCCATCCAGCCGGCGGAAATTGTCGCCGGTGAGTCCAAGGGAGCGGCGGCCCGCCTGGAACTTTCGGGGCAGGACCATCCGGGGATTGTCCATGCTATTTTCAGTGCTTTCCGGGAAAGCGGGGTCAATGTCGAGGAGCTCAGTACCGGGTTGCAGGTGGCCCCCTGGTCCGGCACGCCTGTTTTTGAAGCCAAAGCCAGTCTCCGCATTCCGGAGGGGGTGTCCCTTGATGTCCTTCAGGCCAACCTGGAAAACCTCGCCAGTGACTTGCTGGTGGAGGTGGGTTTCAAAAGGGATTGAGCCGCGGTGGAGCGAGGGCGGCATTCAGACGGGGCCACCGGGGTGGACTACATCCGGACGCAAACTTCCGAAAAAAGGGGTTGAAATGAAAGGGCCGATGCAGGAAGGTCACGATGGGCCGGGTCCTATGCAATGTGGGGTGGTGAATCCCGCCAGGGCCGGAAGGCAGCAACGGTAACCGGAACCCACATGTGCCGTAGGGTGCCTGGCCCACTTTTTTAACTTTCTTGTTTATCCGGAATGGCAGACTACCAGGTAATTGCGCGGCGCTGGCGCCCCCAGCAGTTTGAGGACATCGTGGGCCAGGACCACATCGTCCGCACCCTGCGCAATGCCATCGAGACCGGACGGATTGCCCACGCCTACCTGTTTGTCGGCCCGCGCGGGACCGGCAAGACCTCCACGGCGCGGGTTTTTGCCAAGGCCCTCAACGCGGAGGGCGGGCCCAACATCGCTCCCTCCGACGACTCGGAACTGAGCCAGGCGATCATGAATGGCAGTTGCATGGACGTGATCGAAATCGACGGGGCCTCCAACAACTCCGTCGACCAGATCCGCGATCTGCGGGAGGAGTGCCAGTACGCACCGGCCCAGTGCACCTTCAAGATCTATATCATCGACGAGGTCCACATGCTCTCGGCCTCCGCCTTCAATGCGCTCCTGAAGACGCTCGAGGAACCGCCGCCGCACGTGAAGTTCATCTTCGCGACGACGGAATCACAAAAGGTCCTTCCGACGATCATTTCCCGTTGCCAGCGCTTTGAATTCCGGCCCATTTCCGAGGAGGTGCTGGTCGAGCGGCTGACCCGGATTGCCGAATCGGAAAAGGTCAAGGTGGACGAGGGGGCGTTGCGTTCCATCGCCCGGCTGGCCAGTGGCGGAATGCGGGATGCCCAGTCCATTCTCGACCAGATGATCTCTTTCTGCGGGGACAACATCTCCGAAGCAGACGTGCTGGATGTCTATGGCCTGGTGGGCCCGAGCCGCATCAATGAGCTGGGAAGGGCCATGGGGACGGCGGATTACCCCAAACTGGTCGAGCTGGTGGAGACTTTCAGCGCCGAGGGGCGTGACTTGTACCGGGTGCTGCACGATGTCGAGACCCTGGTCCGGGAAGCTCTTATGGAGGCCATCCAGAATGGTGGCAGCTCGGAAAAGCTGGGTGCTTCCCTGTCCTCGGAATCCCTTCTGCGAATGCTGGATGCCCTCCAGAAAAGTGAACTTGCCTTGCAGAAGGGGCTCTCGGAGAAGGTCAATTTCGAGGTTGCCCTCCTGCGGGCGGTCGAGGCCAGCCAAGTCCGGGCGCTGGACAACCTGGTCCGTGAACTCAAGGGGCTCAAGGAAGCTCCCGTTGAAAGCGGAAAAAAAAAAGCCTGATTCCGGCACGGGCACTTGAGGTCCGGCCCATCATCCTTAAGGAGCCCGGGCTTGAATCCCAAGCCGTTGAGGAAGAGGTTGTCGATCTTCCGGAAGTAACTCCAGTCAAGACGGATAAGCCTGCAGAGAAGCCGCTTGAGGCCGGTCCGGAACCCGTTACTACGGCCAGTCAGCCCAAACTGGAGGTGGCCTTGCGGAAAATCCCGGAATCCCTGCAGAAGGAGATGAAGGACCTGCTCAAGGCGGAGTTCAATCAAGTCCAGCGCTGGAAGCCGGGAGAGTCCTGAGCGGACCCAGGGCTAACAGTTTCCGTCCTAGCCCTGGATGTTTTCGCCGGTTGCGTAGTTGAAGAAGGTCCGGTCGCCATCCACTCCATTACCGGTTCCTTCCTCATACCAGAGCCATGTGTCGAGGGCATAGGAGAAAAGGAACGGATAGGTGTTCGGCGTCGTATAGAGCCAGCTTCCCAATTGGTAATCGTAGAGGTAGAAGGTCGAGGAAAGGACATTTTCGCCCTCAACGTAGACGACGTACTGGAATCCGTGGTTGAAGTGCTGGATGTAGGGGAAGTCGTCCGCGACGAGAAATCCAAACCATGAGTTTTCCAGCCAGCCATCCGGCAGGATATCTGAAACGGGGAAGGCTTCGAGGGCACTTGGGTTGAAAGCAACGAGGAAAATCTCGAAGTTGCGGGTATCGCCGGCGCCTTCACCGACAATGGAGATGGGAGCGGTGCCGGTCCCGGTGCGGGAGACATTAAGCGTGGAGCCGTCAATGGAGACATTGAAGAGGGCCTGACTGGCGGCTTCCTCCTCGCTGGTCCCTTCAACACCATCGACATCCACCCATTCGAAGCTGTAGCTGACACCGTCCGGGTTGCCTTCCGGGACGCTGATCGACTGGAAGCGAAGGAAGCTGTCCTTGTCATCCCAGTAGGGAGTATACAGCGGGGTTGTGACCAAGGGGGCGGTGCGGATAAACTGGCTGATATTATAGACGTAGGCATCGCCCATCTGCTGCAGCAAGGGAAGGGCCGTCTCCGGATTCAGGAGTTCGCCAAAGACGGCGTAGAAATTCCGGAAAAAGCCGGTGTTGTCCTGAAGGTTGATGAAGAACTCCGAGGTGGCCGTGTTCGGCGTCTGCTGACGGGCCATCGCCAGGGTGCCCTCCGTGTTGTCGCGTGTCTGCTCGAGGACAATGGGACTGCGCTTCTCGATGAACTTGAGGATGAAGTCATCAGAATCACTGATGCTCCAGCCACCCGCCTGGACAACATTGACGTCGCTACGGTGGACAATCGTGTTCTCGTAAACCCCGTCCCGGAGGTAGGAGAGGAAATTAGCTATCGAGATGGGGGCCTCGTCTGCCAGCAACTGGTACTGGACATCCGTTTGGGCCCACACGAAATCGCCCGCGCGCGCATCGTAGGCGTTGTCGTAGGAGCCGCCGCCGGTCAGCTCATAGGTCATGTACTGGTTATCGTCCGGCGTTTCTTCAGTCACCTCGACAAGCGAGCCATCAGCAGGGACAAGTTCCTTGAAACCGGTCTGGTTCGGCATGTAGAGCGTGAAGGTAGCCACAGGGCCCGGATCAGCGTAAAGCTGGAAAAATTCCCGCAGGTCGAGTTGGAAGGTCGTGTCCTTGCCGATGACCTCGGAATCATAAAGGCGGGTATTAACGAGTACCTCCGCGCTGGCCGGGCTGGAGAGAGCCAGCAGGGGAAGGGCAAATTTAAGAATCTGACGCATGGTGATTGGCAGTCTTATTGAATTTTTAACAGTTGGTGTAAAGGGGCAAATGGCGGAAACGGCTCCCGGGGGCTGGTTTAGTGAGGATTATTCCTGTATCCATTGGCCCAGTTTGAAATCGTAGAGCCAGCGTTTCTCATCCACTCCGTTCCCGGTGCCGAGAAGATACCAGAGCCAGCTTTCACGGCCATAGGCGAAGAAGTAGGGATAGAATGAGGGTCCGGTGTAGAGCCATTCCTGCATGCTGAAATCATAGAAATACCAGGCATCCTGGCTGGGATCATCGCCAAAAAAGAACCAGACATACTGGTATCCGTGATTGAGGTGCTGGATGTAAGGATAATTGTCGGCGGCGATCCATCCGTACCAATCATTGTTGATGAATCCTCCCCGATGGATGGTGGAGTCCGGGAAGGTGAACAGTGCATCGGGATTCATGCCGAGCAGGTAAACTTCAAAACTGACGGACTGCCCGATGGCGGATCCGGTAACCCGGATGCGCCCGTCTCCGGAATCGTTACGGGAGATCCGCAGGATACCGTTTTCGAGGGAAACGGAAAAGACGGATCGGTTGGCAGCCTCTGCATCGGTCAAAAGGCCATCCCCATCCGTGTCTACCCATTCCCAATTGTAGCTGACACCGTCGGGATTGCCGTCTGAGACAGAGATGGAGTCGAAGTGCATCCAGCTGTCGACATCCTCAAGGTACCCGGCATAGATGGGCAGGGAGGAAAAGGCACCCCCGTAATTCCAGACGGTGACATTGCTCATATCCTGGAGGACGGGCAGTGCGTTGGCCGGGGAGAGCAGTTGACCGAAGACCGCGTAGTTATTACCAAATGCGGCACTGTTGTCTGCCACGTTGATGTAAAACTGGGACGTGGCCGAGTCCTCTTCACCCCTCCGGGCCATGGCGAGCGAGCCGATGGGATTCGTCAGCGTCCGTTCGAGGGGTATGGGGGCGTAGGTCTCAATCCATTCCAGCGGAAAGTTACCGTCCCAATTATGCGTCCAGCCGCCGCCTTGGAGGACATCAATTTCGCTCCGGTGAATGACCGTATCGGTGTAGGCACCGACGTCGGCATAGGTTTTGAAGTTGGCCACCGTCACCGGAGCGAGGTTGGCCAACAGTTGCCACTGCAGGGAATAGCTTTCCCATTTGTATTCTGCAGCCCTGACATCATAGAAGTTGTCATAGGTCCCGCCGGATTCCAACTCATAGGTCATGATGGAAAAGCTCTGCCCGTCTCCCACCGAAAGCTGCCGCTGGCCCGCCTGGACCGGCATGCGGAAATTGAAGGTGGCGACCGGCCCCGGGTCCGGGTAGACTTGGAAATAATCCCGCAGGTTCAATTCCAGGGTCTGGGGTTTCTCGATGCTCGCTTCCGGGCTGAGGCGTGTGTTTACAAGGATATCCGCCGGCAAAGGCAGGATTCCGGCAATCATCAAGGACAGACTGAGAGCGAGTTTGTTCATTACACAGGCGAAAGCACCGCCTCCTTAGCTGGCATAAAGAGGCAGATACCGTTCCTTGAGGTATCTGACAAGGAAACGCGGGGATAGTTCCTCACCAGTGGCTTCCCGGGTGAATTCGAGCGTGTAATGGCGCCGGCCCTTGGTGTGGACATTTTCCCGCAGCCAGTCGAGGAGTGGCTGGTAGTTGCCGGCGGCAAACTGCTCCTTGAGGTCGGGTATGGCATCGAGGATGGTGTACCACAATTGTCCGGCCACGATGTTGCCGAGGCAGTAGGAGGGGAAATACCCGAACATGCCGCCCGACCAATGGACATCCTGGAGGCAGCCTTCGGCGTTGTTTTTCGGGGTGTAGCCGAGGATGCGGGTCGAGGCCTCGTTCCATGCCTCCGGGAGGTCCTTTGTCAGCAGCTCCCCGGAGAAGAGGCGTTTCTCCAGTTCAAAGCGGATCATGATATGGAGATTGTAGGTGACTTCATCCGCATCCACCCGGATGGGGGTCAGTCCAACCTTGTTGACAGCGCGAAAGAGATCTTCCGAGGAGACCAACTTCAGTTGCTCGTCAAACAGTTCCCGGTACCGTGGCTCCCAGCACTGCCAGAAGGCTTGGCTGCGGCCGACCTGGTTTTCCCAGATGCGCGACTGCGATTCGTGGACCGCCATGCCGACGGAGTCGCCGAGGGCGGACCCGGCGTATTCGTCGCGCAGTCCCTGCTCGTAGAGGGCGTGCCCGGTCTCGTGCATGGAACTGGAAAGGGAGTCCAGCGGATTATCCGCATGATAGCGGGTGGTCATCCGGGTATCCTGGGGGTGACCTCCACAGAATGGGTGGACGGCAGTGTCGAGACGCCCTTTCTTGAAATTAAAACCCATGGCGGTGACCACTTCGCGAAGGAAAATCTCCTGCTTGTCCACCGGGAAGCCCCTGAAAATGGAGGTGTCCGGCTGGTTGGGAGAGGCCAGGATGGTGTCGACGATAGTCTTCAGCTCCGGCTGCAACTCGTTGAAGAGGCGCTCGATGGTGGCGCAGTTCATGCCCGGGTCGAACTGGTCGACCCAGTAGTCGTAGGCATCCCCGGCACCGAGGTAAGTGGGCTCTTCCATGGCCAGTTGCAACTGTTCCTCAAGGTGGGGCTGGAAGGCGGCAAAATCGCCATTTTCCCGTGCCTTGACCCATGCCTGGTAGGCAAGACTGGCGGTTTTTGCCCGGCGGGCAGCAAACTCCGCCGGGATTTTTGTCAGCCGGTCGTAATCCTTGCGGGCATCCCGAACAACGGCGGCCTGTTCGGGCGTTAATTGGTCCTTTCCTGCTTCAACCTTTTCGAGCAACTCACCGATGGCCGGATTAGCCGCCTCCCGGTGATAGATTTCGGTAAAGACCGCATTTTGCTCGGCGCGCAGGGGAGCGCTGTCCGGTGGCATGTTGACCTGTTCGTCCCAGCCCACGATACCACCGATTGAGCCCAGGCGGTTGAGGCGCTTCAGGTGTTCCAGGAGTTTTGTATAGTCGGTATTTGCTTCCATGGTTAGCGAAATCTAAATTCGTGGGCAACGGGGTAACCGGAGGCAACCCTAAAGCAATGGCCGCCCGCTTCAGGCATCTTCGCGCAGCTCTTTTTCGTCGGGTGTCTCCATTTCAAAGCCGTGGAGCTTTTCGGTCTCCCCGGGTGTGGTGAGAACCCGGTAAATGCACCAGACAAAGAGCGAACTCACGGTGCCAACCGAAAGAATCATGATAAACCATCCGCCACTGTTCATATTTAATTCTCCTGGGATTATTTAATGTTGGTATGCGAGGTTTTCCGGAAATGTGCGCTGGAGTTCACAATAAGGAAAGTAAACCCAATGAGCAATAGAATGATGACCATGGAAAGCCAGGCCACCTGGTTGGCATTCTCCCCGAACAGATCCTGAACGTATCCGGAGGGTTGGGCCTGGCCGGTAATCAGGTTGTAGCCAAAGATGTTTTCCGAGATCCAGAAGAAGAAAATGCCCAGCAGGAAGACAGGGGTCACATACTTCATGATGGGGCCGAATATTCGCGGGATGTGCATGTTGGCCCCCTCGTGCGCTTCCTGAAATCCCTTGGGAATTCCCATGACCCAGGCAAAGACGATGATCTGCGTCGTCGCGAGGATGAAAATGAGGAAGGTGCCGCACCAGAAGTCCAGCGTGTCCAGTGCCTTCAAGTCCTTGGAAAAGTATACCACCATAAGGGTGCCAATGCCGGTCATGAAACCGAGAATGGCCACGGATTGTTTCCGGTTGATGCTGAGGGCATTCTCCAGGAAGGCGATGCCCGGCTGCAGCATGGAGAGGGAACTGGTGACGGCGGCGAGGAAGAGCAGGAAAAAGAAGAGGAAGCCGAAAAAGCTCCCGGCCGGCATGGAGCTGAAGACCATCGGAAGCACATTGAACCCAAGGGCGAAGGTGCTGCCCACGGCCCCGGCGG
Source organism: Puniceicoccaceae bacterium (assembly GCA_040830445.1). Classification (GTDB taxonomy): domain Bacteria; phylum Verrucomicrobiota; class Verrucomicrobiia; order Opitutales; family Oceanipulchritudinaceae; genus Oceanipulchritudo. Next base: position 8,924 of record JBFOLZ010000001.1, on the reverse strand, counting down.
TCCCGAGGAAGGCCACGGCGGCAGGAATGGTGATGAGGCCGCCAAGCGCGACTTCGCAGAACTCATTCGCGCTGGTCGCAGCGAGGCCGCTGAGGACCACGTCGTCGGTTTTTTTCAGATAGCTGGCGTAGGTCATGATGATCCCAAACCCGACCGAGAGGGAAAAGAAAATCTGTCCGGCGGCCGCCAGCCAGAGCTGAGGATTCTTCAATTGCTGGCCAATTCCGATGCGGCGGATGGCAAGGGATTCTGATGCCGCGGCCGCTGCTTCAGCCTCCGCAATGAAGGCCTTGCCGAAGACCGGCTTTTCCGTGGTGACTGTCTCGCCGTCCGCCCCGGAGGTTGTCTCCACCAGCATCACCTTGTTCGGATTCCACATGAAGCCGAGTCCGGCATTGATGGACTTCTCGGGGGCACTTGGGTCGGGCGTCCCAAGGGTCAGGACGCGGATGAGGATAATGATGGCAAGGACCACCAGGGCGGGCATGGCGTATTTACAGAAGAGCTCGATGCCTTTGGATAGTCCCCGGTAAATAAGGTAGAAATTCAGGGCAAAGCAGATGAGCAGGAAGATCCCGACCTGGGATATACCGCTGAATCCCAGTCCGCTCCCGTCAGCGGCGGCTCCGGTGAAGGCGGCAAAAAACGTACCCACCTCGCCGGCATTCTCAAAATTCATCCGGCCGGCCATGAAATTGACCGCGTAACCAAGGCACCATGCCTCAATGAGGACATAGTACATATAGATGATCACGGGAATATTGATGCCGATAATGCCGAGGTACTTGCCGGCCGGATGCTTGGTAATGGCGTTGAAGATCCCGACCGCGGTATGAAAGCCCCGCTCCCCGCCATAGCGCCCCATGGTCCACTCCGCCCAGCAGATGGGCAGCCCGATGAGGAGAAAGGAAATAAAGTAAGCCACCATGAAGGCACCGCCGCCGTATTCGGCCACTTGTCCCGGAAACCGGAGGAAATTACCCAGTCCGACGGCACTGCCGGAGACGGCCAGGATCACGCCGATGCGCGAATTCCATGATTCTTTCGCTGCCTTTGCCATGTTGGGCCCAGACTTTGGCCAGTGTCACGCCCCAAGGCGAGAAGAAATCTTGGACTACAAATCCACTGCGATCCGCTCACTTTGGCGGAAGTAGTGAAGCTGACGCAGGCCCATGGGCTTGAAATCGGCCAACACTTCGTCGAAGAACTGCCCCACCATTCTGGGGGCATGGGAATCGGAACCAATGGTGAAGGGGATATCGCGCTCAAGGGCCCACCGCATGATGCAGGGGTCCGGGTGAACGACATAATCTCCCTTGATCAGGCCGCTGGTATTGATTTCAAGGCAAATACCAGTGTCGGCCACTATATCGAGGAAGCTGGTGATGACCGCTTCGTGCTGTTCCGGCTCGAATCGGTTGGCCAGTGAGCCATAGATACGGATGACATCCGGATGGGAGAGGCTATGGTAGCGCCCGCTGCGAGCGCCTTCACCAAGGCAATGGAAATAGGCCCCGATTTTCTCCGCATCGGTTTCGTACTGGTTGTCCGTCAGCCATTCCCGGAAGGCCGGGAGCATGTGGTGTAGGGAACCGAGCACGAAGTCGAACGGCTCGGCCTCGAGAATCTTGTCCATTTCCCGCATCGCTGCCTCGTCGGGATGGATTTCCGCCTCAATCCCGTAAAGCACTTCCACGCCAATCGATTCCCCGTATTTGCGGGCTCGCTTGATGATCCGGCGGTATTCGCTGAGCTCGTTTGCTGCCATGCGGATTCCCTCCTGGGCAAAGGCTGCGTCGGCCATCGGGATGTGACAGGTAAAGGTGATGAGACTGATCTCCCGGTTGGCGGCGGCGTCGACATACTCCTCCGGATCGCCGGAGGCGTGCCCGCAAAGGGGCGTATGCATGTGGCAGTCGAAGCGTTTGTGAGTGGCAGACAGGGGCATTTTTATTAACAATGAGCTGCAGTGTCCCCGATCATCGGAGAAATTCAATCGGAATTGCAATTTCCTGCAAATTAGTGACCGTGCAAGGCATGAATTTGCTACTTCCAAGGATTTTCAACGCATTGATGATGCTCCCGCTGGCCGTGGTTGGCCTCCTGCTTGCCGGTTGCGGGGAAGGCGTGCCCAATGCCGATGAGGCGGTCGAGCAGGGTATTCTGCTCTATGGCAACGGGGCCGAGCCGAAAACCCTGGACCCGCAGCGGGCCACCGGGGTGACCGAAAACCACATCATCTCCGCCCTTATTGAGGGACTTATCACCTACCATCCGCTGGATGACAACCTGCCGGAGCCGGGCATGGCGGAAAGCTGGGAATCCAATGAGGATGCTTCCTCATGGACCTTCCGTATCCGCGACGATGCGTACTGGAGCAACGGGGATCCGGTCATGGCGCAGGACTTTGTTTACTCCTACAACCGGATGCTCCATCCGGATTCCCCCGGGGAGTACCTGCAGATGCTCTTCATGCTCAAGAACGGGGAGGAGTATCATCGTGGCGAGGTGAGTGACTTCGCCGACGTCGGGGTGACCGCGCTGGATGACAAGACCCTGCGGATGGACCTCATCGGCCCGACCCCGTATTTCCTCAACATGTTGAAGCACTACAGCTGGTTCCCGGTCCATGGCCCAACCATCGAGGCCCATGGGGGAATGTTTGACATGAGCGGGGAGTGGACCCTGCCGGAGAACTTTGTCGGCAACGGGCCCTTCATCCTCGATGAATGGCGTCCCAACCAGTATATCCGGGTCACCAAGAGCCCGACCTACTGGGACCGCGAGACCATGCGGCTCAACGCCATCTATTTTTACCCGGTGGAGGATGACAACACCGAGAACCGGATGTTTGATTCCGGGTTGATGCACCTCACCAGTACAGTCCCAACCAACGATGTCCCGGTGCTCAAGGAGACGGATCCCGATCTGATCCACATTGATGATTACCTCGGGACCTACTTCTACCGTTTCAATGTCACCCGGCCGCCGCTTGACAATCCCCTGGTCCGCCAGGCCTTCAACCTGGCCATCGACCGGAAGGCCATCGTGGAGAAGGTTTCCCTTGGCGACCAGAAGCCAGCCCATGCTTTTGTCCCGGCGGGTTTCAACGGCTACCCGTCACCAAACGCACTTGGCTACGATCCGGAAAAGGCCCGTAAGCTCCTTGCCGAGGCGGGTTACCCGGACGGGGAGGGCTTCCCCGAGCTCTACCTGCTGTTCAATACATCGGAAGGCCACCGCAAGATCGCCGAGGCCATTGTTGCCATGTGGAACAAGAACCTCGGTATCAACATGCAGTTGGAAAACAAGGAGTGGAAGGTCTTCCTCGATGCCCAGTCCCACCTTGATTACGACATCTGCCGTTCCGGCTGGATCGGGGATTACATGGACCCGATCACCTTCCTGGAAATGTTCACCACCGGCAATGGCAACAATGACACCGGATGGTCGAATGAGCGCTATGACGAGCTGATTGCCGCCGCGTTTCGCTCCAGGACCGAGGAGGAGCACTTCGGGTATCTTCTCGAAGCCGAACAGATCCTCCTCAAGGAACTGCCCATCGCGCCCCTATACTGGTACACGCGCATTTACCTCAAGGATCCCCGGGTGAAGAACTGGAACCCGAAACTACTGGACAACCGCCCCTACAAATACATTTATTTGAGCGAGTAGGCGGCCGGGAAAGCACTCCCTCAGGGATAGTTTCCGCGCCCAACGAATCCGGAATCCATGTTAAAGTTCATCCTCAGACGAATCGCCCAGTCGGTACTGGTCATCTTCGTCATTATTACAGTCACTTTCTTCATGGTCCGCTTTGCGCCGGGCGATCCGTTCAGTGCCGAGCGTAAGATGCCGGAGCACATCAAGCAGCGCCTGATGGAGCACTATGGCCTCGATCAGCCCCTGATGGTGCAGTATGGGAATTACCTTGGGCAGTTGCTGAAAGGGGACCTTGGGCCCTCCTTCACCGAGACCCGCTCGGTTAACCAGATTTTGAAAGCCAGTTTCCCGGTCAGTCTTGAACTGGGTGGCTGGGCCCTGCTGATCGCGTTGTGCATCGGCCTGCCGGTGGGGATAACGGCAGCGGTCTTCCGCAATACCTTTGCCGACTACTTTCCCATGGCCATGGCCATGATCGGGATATGCCTGCCCACCTTTGTCCTCGGCCCGATCCTGGCCCTTGTCTTCGGGGTCTGGCTCGGTTGGTTCAACGTCTCCGGCTGGTTCATCCCGGCGGACCGCGTCCTCCCCGCCCTGACCATCGGGCTGGTCTATGCGGCCTTCATTGCCCGGATTACCCGCGGCGGCATGCTGGAAATCCTTTCCCAGGACTTCATCCGCACGGCCAAGGCCAAGGGCGTGCCCTTTATCCGCATCATTGTTCTGCACACCCTGAAGGGCGGGTTGCTGCCCGTCATTTCCTTCCTCGGGCCGGCGCTGGCGGGAATCATTTCCGGCAGTTTCGTCGTCGAGACCATTTTCCAGATCCCCGGCATGGGACGGGAGTTTGTCAGCTCCGCCTTTGACCGGGACTACACCCTCGTGCTGGGGACGGTCATCCTTTACGCCGTCCTTATCACCGCCGCCAACCTGCTTGTGGATATTGTGCAGGTCATCCTTAACCCGCGTTTGCGCTTCGAAGATTCCTGATGTCCGTGAAAGCCAACCTCAGTCCATCCGAAAAGCGCCTCCCGGAAGCCACGGTCGACCTCGATGCCATTGAGGCCGGGACTTCCCTTTGGCAGGATGCCTGGCACCGCCTGAAGAAGAACCACCTCGCCCTGATTTCCTTCTGGGTCCTCATCTTCATGGGGGTCTTCTGTTTCATCGGGCCATTCCTTTCCCCTTACGACTACCGCAGTAACGATTTGGAAAAGACCCTCCTTTCCCCGAGTCTGCAGCATCCCTTCGGGACCGATGACCTTGGCCGCGACCAGCTGACCCGGGTCATGGTCGGGGGCCGCGTCTCACTCGGGGTGGGGATTATCGCGACCACTGTTTCCCTGCTCATCGGGATCACCTACGGGGCCTCGGCAGCCTATATCGGAGGGAAGGTTGATGCCGCCATGATGCGGGTGGTCGATGTCCTCTACGCGCTGCCGTTCACGATTTTCGTCATTCTCTTAATGACCATATTCGAGCGAAGTATCGTGCTCCTGTTTATCGTAATCGGGGCGGTGGAATGGCTGACCATGGCCCGAATTGTTCGCGGGCAGGTGCTTAGTCTAAAGAAGCAGGAATTTGTCGAGGCCGCGGTCTCACTTGGATATTCGACGCGTCGGATTATCCTGCGGCACATTATCCCGAATGTCCTTGGGGTGGTTGTGGTCTATGCCACCCTGACGGTACCGGCGGTCATGCTGCTGGAAAGCTTTCTCAGCTTCCTTGGCCTCGGGGTGCAGCCGCCGATGCCCTCATGGGGGAGCCTCATCAAGCTCGGGGCGGACAACATCCAGCTCTTTCCCTACCTGCTGATTATCCCGGCCTTGTTCTTCTCACTCACGCTTTTCTCACTTAATTTCCTCGGGGACGGCCTGCGCGACGCCCTCGACCCGAAGTCCAGCAAGGATTGATCGATGCCCATTCTTGAAGTCAAGGACCTGAAAACCTACTTCCACACCCGCAATGGCATTGTCAGGGCGGTGGATGGCGTCTCCTTTTCCGTCTCCCGGGGCGAGACCCTGGGGATTGTCGGTGAGTCGGGTTCGGGCAAGTCGGTCAGCTGCTACTCCCTCCTGGGCCTGATTCCCCAGCCACCCGGTCGTATTGAAGGGGGGCAGGCCATGCTTGATGGGGAAGTCGACCTGCTCTCCGCCAGCGAGAAGACCTTGCAAGGTGTCCGGGGCAAGAAGATATCGATGATTTTCCAGGATCCGATGACCTCTCTTAATCCCTACCTGAGGGTCTCCACCCAGTTAGTCGAGGCCCTGCGGATCCATGAGGATCTGACCAAGAAGGAGTCCCTCGACCGGGCCATCAAGTCATTGGAGGAAGTGGGCATCACGGAGGCCTCGACCCGCATCCAGTTTTACCCGCACGAGTTTTCCGGGGGCATGCGCCAGCGGGTGATGATCGCCATGGCCATGATCACGCACCCGGAACTGCTCATCGCCGATGAGCCGACGACGGCCCTTGACGTGACTGTGCAGGCCCAGATCCTCGAGCTGATTCGCGAGCGCCAGAAGGCCAATAACAGCGCGGTCATCCTCATCACCCACGACCTTGGGGTCGTTGCGGGCATGTGCGACCGGATCAATGTCATGTACGCCGGCAAAATCGTCGAAAGCGGGACCGCGGACGACATTTTCAAGAACGCCCAGCATCCCTACACGGTTGCCTTGCAGCGGAGCATTCCCTCACTCGGGAGCAAGGGGAAGCCGCTCTATACCATCCCCGGATTGCCTCCGGATCTTTCGCGGCCCATTCCCGGCGACGCCTTTGCCTTGCGGGAAGGCATCACCAGTGGCGGCAAGTGGGACAACACCCCGCCGCCGTTAAGGCAGGTTTCCGATACCCATTGGGTACGGGAATCGGATGTCATTCTCCCACCACTGGAGGAGGTGCTCGATGGCTGACGATTTTCTGGTCATGGAGGGGGTCAAGACCTGGTTCCCGATTACCAAGGGCGTTATCCGGAAGCACACTATCGGGCATGTCCGGGCGGTCGACGGCATCAGCCTTTCCCTGCGCAAAGGGGAAATCCTTGGACTGGTTGGCGAATCGGGCTGCGGCAAGACCACCCTTTCCCGGACCATCATGCAGCTCCAGCCGGCCACCGAGGGTCGCATCACCCTCGAGGGGAAGGAGCTGACCAGTCTCTCGCAGGAAGCGGTCCGTCAGGAGCGGCTCAACTTCCAGATGATTTTCCAGGATCCCTACGCTTCCCTGAATCCGCGCCTGACGGTCTACGACACCCTTTCCGAGGCCATCCAGACCCGTCATGACTACAAGGGGGCGAAACTGGCGGATGCGGTCGGGGTCCTGATGCGGACCGTCGGACTCAACCCGGCCCAGATGAAGAAGTATCCGCACGAGTTTTCCGGTGGCCAGCGCCAGCGCATCGCCATCGCCCGCGCCCTCGCGCCGGAACCGAAGCTGGTCATTGCCGACGAACCGGTCTCCGCCCTCGATGTCTCCATCCAGTCGCAGATCCTCAACCTGCTCAAGAAACTGACCGCCGAGATGGGCCTGACGATGATCTTCATTTCCCATGACCTCTCTGTGGTGAAGTACATCTCCGACCGCATCGCGGTGATGTATCTCGGTCGCCTGGTCGAGCTGGGCGAAGCAACGGAGATCATGGACAATCCCTATCATCCCTACACCAAGGCGCTCATCAGCGCCATTCCCGTCCCCGATCCGGATGTCGAGCGCTCCCGCAAGCGCATCGTCCTCGAGGGCGACCCGCCCTCACCGCTCTTCATGATGGGGGCCGGCGAGCGCGCCCGCGCCGAAATGACGGAAGTTTCCCCCGGGCACTTTGCCTCCGATCCGGAACCGTTCCTCGAGGAACGGCAGATGCTGGTCGCGGAGTAAATCCGCCAGCTAAGGATTGGTTGCGGGATATAGCCTAGGGCGTCATTTCATCCCCGATCTTGAGGAGATAGGGGAAGGAGAACAGGCCCGTCTGGTGGCCGTCGCTGAAAATGAAGCGGACGGCATAGCGGCCGACGATCTCGTAGTCGGTGACGGTTACACCGGGGAACTCGGTACGCGGGTCAGCCCCATGGATGTTGCCGAAGATATCCGGTTCGCCGATGTTGTCAGCGCTGGGGGAGAGGGCGCGGAGTCGCTCCATGGGATAAAAGTCCTCGCGCCCATCGGGCCAGCGGATGGCAACCATGGTTCCGATCAGTTCAATGGACTCGGGAGGGGGGACGGTTGGCATGGCTTAAAGGACGGCCGGAAGGCTCCGTTTGTCAACTCAGTGATCCCGAAGCGCCTGCAGAAGGATGTAGGCGCCGTCCTCGACTGAGAGGTGTTCCGTGTTGATGGTCAGGTCGTAGGCGAGGGGATCGGCAATGTCCTCGTCGAAGTGGGAGCGGACAAAGGCCGTCTTGGCGGCATCGTCCTGTTTCACGATCTTTTGCGCTTCCTCGAGGGTCAGGTCGAGGAGCCGGGCTGCCCGCTCGACGCGTTTCTCGAGGGGACAAATTATCCGCACCTTGAGGACATGCGGCATGGACCGGGTAATTATGTGGGAGCCGCGGCCAATGACGATGACGTTGCCGACTGAAGCCAGCTTGTGGATGGTATCGCAGGTGTAGTGGAAGAGCTTCCATGAGGAAGGATGGAGGCCGAGGATCTCATTGATGAGGCCGGTCACGTCGTGGTCCCGGTCCTCCGGCATATAGCGGGCAATGGTTTCGGGCAGGTCGTGGTCTTCCAGTATTCGGTGGACAAGATCGCGGTCGAAAAGGGCCCAGTGGTCCGTACCGAGGATCTTGTCCCGCTGCAGGAGGGGCATCAGCTGGTCCGCAATCGCGTGGCTCTTGCTGAATTTCTGGCGGGAGATGGTAATGGCGAGTCGCTTCCGTGGCTTCTCCTGTCGGGTTTTGACAAAATTGCTGTCAATGAAGGACTGGCAGCGCTCCAGTGAACTTTTTTCCACACTCATGTGGTCAGGATAACCAAAATTTACCCTGGAGGGAAGCCAAATTGCCCTTGTGCCGATACTCTCTCAAGGACTACAGGCGTCCCGCCTGTAGGCGGTGGTACAGGCCAGAGGCCTGTACTCCTTTAGAAGACTGGCCGATCAAATACATGGCATTACCCGTCATCCAACTCCAGTGTTTCCAATTCCGCTGCGGCTTGCTCCCAGTCCTCCATGGCCACGGCCAGTTTCCGTTTCCAATCCTCGTACTCGCGCACCTTGTTGGCGGTTGTCTCTCCCTGCTCCCAGAATGCCTTTTCGTCCATTT